>WFXA01000222.1 GCA_015490835.1 Flavobacteriaceae bacterium
ATGCAAAAGCAACCGGCTTAGAAAACGCACAGGACATAAAAAACTATTTAGATAAGGTGTGGTATCAAGGACACAGCGATTCTTATTGGCACGGGTTACACAAAAACAAGCGAGTAAACAATTATTTTGGGTATTGGTCTTGGGAAAGTGCCGCCCTTTCCAAAATAAAAAACATAGACGATAGCAGTCTTAAAAACCAAAAATACTATCCCTATGATGCCGTGCATTGGTGAAATAACAAAGGATTATTAAAAAAACAAAAACTTTACAAGTCTTAATCCAACGATTTTATTTGCTTTGTTTTAAACGGTGCTTTTAACTGAAACAAAAAATCCTCGTCATCTGTATGGTCTGCACTATCTAAACCGTATTGAATATCCTCAGGGTTTTCATACACAAACGTTCCGAAAATACGATCCCAAACAGATAATACGTTTCCGTAGTTGCTATCGGTCCAAGGAAGTTGGTAGTGATGATGAAACTTATGCATATTTGGCGAAACAATTGCATAGCTTAACATTTTATCAAACCACAACGGTAATTTTATGTCGGCATGATTAAAATAAGTAAAAGGCACGGTTAACATTCGGTAAAACAGATAAAACGAAATAGGCATACCCATAAGTATTACCGTAAGCAACGCAAAGGTTTCGCGTATCATAAAATCCAAAGGGTGGTGGCGCGTACCGGTTGTTACATCTACGTGCTTATCGGTGTGGTGTGTGATGTGCAATCGCCACATCCATTTAACTTTATGCAATAAAAAATGCACAAAATATTGCGAAATAAAATCCAATACCAAGATTGAAAGAATCAGTTTTGCCCAAGTAGGAATATCTATCAAATAAAGCAAACCGAATTGATGTTGTGCTGTAAATTGGTAAACCGAAATTAATAGCAACCCAAAAACACTGTTAACAATTAGAACCAAAACCAATAATAAAAAGTTGGTTGTGGCGTGTTTCCACTTTTTATAAGGTTTTTTATAAAACGAAAACAGGTTTTCAAGAATCCAAAAAAAAGTGATTAATCCACCTATCCATAATGCTTTGTAAAGAATGGGAAGGGTTTCAAAAAAGGATAAGAATTCTTGCATTATAAATTATTTTAATATTTTCTCATATTTTTTCGGGTCGTTTAATACCGCTACTGCCTTTACTATTTCGGGGCTGTGTGACAAGTGGTAGTTGTACATACCCTCTCTGTAAAAATAACGTTTTAATATTTCGTCGGTTAACAGGGTAACAATTTCCGGCTTTTTGTCGCGTATCATTTTATATTTGGCGTTATCTATGGTTTGCATTAACGCATTGTATGACGCCTTAATGTCTTTATCCAATTGGTCTGCTTCGGCTTTACTAAAAGCTTCTTCCAGTTTTTTCTCGGTTTCGGTGTTATAGCTGAAGTTTTTTTCTTTTAAAAACTTTTGAAAATCTTGAAAATCATCTTCAGAAAAAGTAAATGTTTGATAATCTGAAAGTTGATGTGTATAAAAATAGTTTGTCGCATAATCAAAAATTGCATAATCCTTTAACAATGCGGTGGTAATTGGGCTAAATTTAGCCGTTTCCAGTTCAATATCCGGCATAATTCCGCCTCCGTCATATACAGTTCGCCCACCTTTGGTTTTAAACTTATTAAAGTTTTTTGGGGTTACACGCACCGGATTTCCGTTTTCGTCTCTATGCCAATAATCTAATGCTTGAATACATCTTCCGCTGGGTGTGTAATATCGAGAAATCGTAATTTTCATTTGGGTTCCGTAAGCTACTTTTTTAGGACGCTGTACCAGTCCTTTTCCAAAACTACGCGCACCAATAATTACAGCTCTGTCCAAGTCTTGTAATGCTCCTGAAACAATTTCGCTCGCAGAAGCACTTCTTCCGTTAACTAATACCGCCAAAGGAATTTCGGTGTCAACAGGCTCTTTATTGGTTTTATATACTTTGTTGTATTTTTTAATAGCCGACTTTGTAGTTACAATCACTTCACCTTTAGGCACAAAAAGATTTACCACATTAATTGCTTCGTTTAATAACCCTCCCGGATTACCTCGAAGGTCTAAAATAATTTTTGTTGCGCCATCGGCTTTTAAGTTTTCTAAAGCATTTTTAGTTTCAACCGTTGTTTTTTTATTAAATTTTGAAAGAACAATGTATCCTATGTCGTTATTAATTAATTTGTAAAAAGGAACAGCATGAACGTCAATAGCGCCACGAGTAATGGTTGTGGTTTGTTCTTTTCCTTGTCGTAAAAAAGTAACTTCTATATCGCTTCCGGCAGCACCTTTTAACAGTTCGCCGGCATCGTTTTCAAAATCTGAAATAGCCACATCGTCTATTTTAATAATTTGGTCACCGGCTTTTAGTCCGGCTTTATCTGCCGGAAAATCTTTAAAGGGTTCAATTATAATGAGTTTGTCTTTTTTGCTGCGGACGGTTGCACCAATTCCCGTATAAACCCCCGATCTGGAAATACGCGCATCTTCTACTTGTTGTTCGTTCCAAAAAACCGTGTAAGGGTCTAAGCCTGCCAACATGTTTTTTATTGCTTTATCCATTAATTCGGCAGGATTGGTTTCGTCTACATAATTCATGTTCAGCTCTTTAAAAACCGTGGTAAAGATTTCGATTTGTTTGGCAATTTCAAAAAAATCACCTTTAAAAGAAGCGGTTGTTACTAAAACCAGTAAGGCAAAAACCGGAATTAAAATTCGTTTTTTAATCATGTTAACTTTTCTTTTTTTTTCAGAATTCTGCGAACGATAAAGATAATAATTCCTATCAAAAGGAAAAATGGCCATAGGTATAGAAGTCCTAAGAAGAAAACCGAAACACCGTTCCAACCTCCTTTTATCGAATTTTTCATTTTTTGCCAATAGGAAGTGGAAGCACTTTTTACATCTGTAATTTTATAAAATTCGATGTTAACGGTACTAAATGAAACCCTGTTTTGTAAATAGTTTAATCGTCCTTGTTTGGCTTCAATTTCTTCTCTAATTATTGCCAATTCTTTTTCAATTTCAAGAATTTCCGAAACATTTTTCGCTTTTTTTAACAACTCAAGGTATCGGTTTTCCAACGTTCGTTTTGCTTTTAGTCGTGCCGAAAGATCAACAAACTCTTCGGTTACATCTTGTCGCGAAATGGTTTTTTCGTCAAAATAGGTTACGTTTTTAGACAGCCCGTCTAAAAAAGGTTGAAAGTTTTTTGTAGGAATTCGAATTACCAGATTTTGTGTAAGCGAGTTATACTCTTTTCCCGAGTAATCGTTTTGAACAAGACCGTTAAGTTTTTGTGTAAGCGAAAGGACGGCTTGTCTGGTTTTGGACATATCGTTAGTCTCAAACCGAATCGTTGCGTTTTTTATAATTTTTTGCTCGGCTTCAGCAAGATTGTTTTCGTTTGTTGCATCGTCGTATTCAACAACCTCGTTTTCTGTGCCTTCATAAGAGGGCAACATTATCTCGGAATTAGCTGTTTTATCTTTAAACCCGAACGGATTTTTGTTTTCACTATTACAAGAAAAAAAGAGTACTAAAAATAATAAAAGACTAGTCTGTTTCATTTGTTAGTTGATTTAATAAATTTACCATTGATTTTTCTATTTCCTGATACGATAATTTTTTACTACCAAGATAGATAAATAACAGCGCAAATTTTACGCCAGAACGGTTGTTTAACAAATGTTTATGAAGTCGAAAGGCTTCTTTTAGTTGTCTTTTTATTCGGTTTCGGTCAACAGCGCGTTTAAAATTTCTTTTCGGAACCACAAAAGCCGCTTTACAGGTTTCATATTTTTCAATAGGAATATAATTTACTCTGACGGGAAATTTTTTTAGGGTTTTCCCTTCAGAAAATAACCGCTCGATAGTTTTTCTACTTTTTAGTTTTTCTTTTTTTGGGAACCGGAAATTCATTGCGTAAAGATAGGATTATACTTTTTGTAACGCAACAAAGGGTTTTTGAGGAAGCTCAATTGAAATAGTATCGCTTTGCATGACAATTCCGCCTTGTAAAACCACAGCAAAAATGCCGGCTTTAAGAATTTGGTCACCATTATTATCTAGATCTAATACCGCTTGTTTTAACCCCTTTTGAAGCCTGTTAAGTTGTGAGCAAGGTTGACGTAAACCGGTAACTTGAAGCACACAATGATCACCAACCTTTAAGATGGTGTCTTTTGGCAGATTTAGTAAATCAATATTTTTAGTTGTTATGTTTTCACCCATTTCACCCGGACTAACCATAAATCCTTTTTGGTTAAGTTCTTGGTATAGTTCATAATGAATTAAATGTACTTGCCTAAAATTTGGTTTGTTAGGGGTTTTTGCTACATCGTAACGGTGTTTTACAGTTTTTCCTGCGTGAGCATCACCGGCTATTCCTAACCCCTGTAAAACCTCAACTGAGGAACACGGCTTTTTTATTAGTGTGTGGGAAGGACTTTTATTAACTGATAAAACAAAGGCGGTGTTCACGATTAGCTGTTTTGGATTAGTTATTTACAAACGTTAGTTTGTAAATAATAGTATGCTGAAACGGAATGAATAACAAAATTAAAAAGGATGTAAAAACTACTTTTTTCTACTTCAAAAAACATTATCTTCGGAATGTTTTTTTTGATATCGATTTTGTTTTGCTAATCTGAACAAAACCGTAACTTCTTGTTAACAAAAAACCAATAACATTGTAATTTTTTCATTGCTTAAAATCGTTTCCTTAATTTTAATACAAATGTTGGTATTTAATTTTGTTTATCTATTTTGTAGCGCACCAATTATTCCTTAATTATTTTTATAGTAGCGGTGTTGCCTTCTTTCGTTTCTACGTGGGCAAAATAAACGCCTTTAGGTAATAAAAGAACAGAAACTTGATTTGTTTTTGATTCTTTAATCTTTTGTCCAAGCCGGTTATAGATATAAATATTTTGTATGGTTTGGTTTGTCCAGTTTAAGGTAATAACCGACGAAGCGGGATTTGGAAAGGCAGAGATTTTATCGTTATAACGAATAGCTCCGGCTGAAAGGTTTTCATCATACTCAAAAGCTCCTATGTCAATATTTTGAAAAATTTCTCGGTTTGAAAACTCTTGGTGTTTTACATACTCAAGTAGTACATCATAGTCCGGTAATAGGATAGAGGGTATTGCATCTCCGTTGTTAACCAAAAGCGATTCTTCTTGAGGTATAAACTCTTGGTTATCAAAATCTTCAAACAAAGGATCTGTTCCGGTTATGTTGTTTCCCATATCGTTAACAGTACCCGAAGGCGTACAAAAACAATCTTGCCATCCTGTTTTTAACCAGTTGTGATGCAGATTAAAAATACCGGTGTCGTCAATCATCGAAAATTGACTTCCGGAGGCGGTTGTATAAATTACATTGTTAAAGACCATTGCCGTTTCGTCATTGGTAGAAAGTCTCATTAAAGTTGTGTTTCCGTTACGGGTAGAGACTACGGTATTGTTATAAAAATACAGGGTTCCTTTTCTGTAACTGCTTGTTACTCCACTGTCTCCTCCATAATGAGCAATCTGAGAATTTCTGGCACCATCCGGTTCAATTAAAATATTTCCGTAAACGTGAGTTGTAGAATAAGAAGGATGATTTGCAACTTGCGGAACATCATACGAATCTACAAGGTCTAATTGTCTGTTTCCACCTTCAATCCAGTTGTACCTAACAACCAATCCGGCAGAGCGGTCTTTAAGATTATTTCCTCCGGCATCGGTTCTTAATGGTCCAAAGCGGTTAAATTGATAAGTAATATTAATAGCCGCCGAATATACATTGTGTTCATAATAGCTTCCTTCTATTCCGTTATCGTAAATATAATTATTCTCTATTAAAATCGTTTCTGTTTGACCGTCAAATGCTCCTATGAAAATACCGTTTCCCGAATCGTGTAAGGTGCAATTTCTAATAATAAGGTTGGTTGCTTTTTCTACATAAATGGCGGCTGCATTTGAAGCGTAAGTTTCGGTTTCTCCAATATCGTTAGTGAATTGAAAAGGAGGACGACCGGATCTAATTTCGAGGTTTTCTATGGTGATATAAGCCGGTAATCCGTCTTCCGGCACGTTAGAACCTCCAATTTTTATTACGCCGCGAGATTCATTCCAATAGTTTACACCGCTTACTGTTACGGCACCATTACCGTCTATTACCGGTTGTTGTCCTTGTGCATTACTTACTCCTATAATTTCTATACGGTTGTTAGCATCACCTTGCCTGTTTATCACCCATTTTTCTTTGTACGGTGTTTCTTTCCAGTGTATAAAAACACGGTCTCCCGCTTGTAATGTAGCCCAAGGAACTTCAGAAATGGTAGTCAGCGTTTGGTTTGGTCCAACGTGATAATCTACAGCCTTTACAATAGTTGAAAAGAAGAGTAAAATAAAGATAAAAAGAGGTTTCATTGTATTTTGGTTTTAGTGAATTCTGTTTGCTTCAAGTAATTTTTTATTTTTTAGTTATTTTTTTAACTGCTATTTTTCCGCTTTTAGAAATAATTTTCACAAAATATACGCCAGTCGGAAGCATTGAAATATCTATCTTATTGTTTAAACTTTCTTGTAAAACTTGTCCGATTTGATTGTAGATAACAGCTTTATCTAAAATTTGGTTATTTAAACTAATGGTGAAAAAATCTGAAGTTGGATTGGGGTGAATCGTTACGTTAAAATAACTGGCAAGGTCATTTATCGATAGTGTTGTTTCATCTCTGGGTCCGAAATGAGGTAAATCATTACCATATTCATAAGCTCCCATATCCGGTGCATCTCCCAAGTAGTTGTCGTTAATATTAGGCAGTGTAATTCCGGCATCAACAGCATCACAATCTGGGTTTAATGTCATAAATTGAAAAGGTATTGATGCGGGTGGCGGGTTAGGTACATTAAACGTTTCAAAACAGGTATTACGGTCTATCCTTATTGCGTTCATTTCGTGCCCTGTGAGTGTTTGAAATTCTTCTATGTTTTCGAGTCTTATATTATATCCCCATTTAAACGCATAGATAAAATTTCCCCAATCAAAGCCGTCATAATCAAAATCTGATTTCCAATTCATTGTGCCGTCAACACCATTTTCCCATATATAACGATCTTGAACAGAAATCCAGAGATTGTTTTTTATTTCCATACTTCTTAAAAAATGAGAGCCGTAGCTTACCGGTCCGCTCCAAGCAACCAATGTGTTGTGTGCCAGTAATACTCTGTCTGTTCTATCTCTTAACTTTAAAGCATCTTCGCCGGGAGCGGCAACTTGATTATAAAGTATGTACCAAGGTGCGCCGTTCATAGGTTGAAAGCTAATACCGTTATTAAAGGTGTTTGAAATTCGGTTTTTCCATATACGTATATTATTATGCCCGTAATCACCCTCAATACCATCGTCTGTGGTGTCAAATATTTCATTGCCATAAATATCAACGTTTTTATGCGGATAAGAAATAGCGTCGCCTACTCTTGAGATGCTATTGTAAGCTATAGTGTGTCCAGATGTGTGCCATAGTTCTATCCCTTCACCAGAGAAGTTAGAGCCATTATTCGGGTCATTTGTTCCTACAATAGTATTATCTGCAATATACCAGTTTTCGCCACCGTCATTCAAATAGATACAAATTTCGCAATTTTCAAAATAGTTGTATGTAAATACGATGCCAACGGGTCCCGGAGGAGATGTTCTAACTCCGTAGGTGTTATTTGTTGTATTGTATATAAAGTTTAAGCCGTCAAACCAAATATAATCGGCTTCAATTCTAATTTGATTAAGAATCACATCTCCATCTCCAGCCGATTTCCAGACGATATGATTGTTTTCTTCTCCCGATTTTGTAAAATAAACTTGCCCGTTTGTGCCGTAATCTCCTTCGTGTAATAAGAAAACATCACCTGCTTGTGCTATGTTTTGTGCGCTACTAATTCCTTGAAAAGGATTGTTTGCAGAGCCATCTCCTCCACCATTTCCGGGAATTACATGATAGGTGTTTCCGTTTTGAGGAAGTTGCGGGATGGGTTTTGTCGAGATTATTTCGGTACGAGTTTCAGCGCCACCATCCGGGTCTGAAAAAGTAAGTGTTACCTCATATTGGGTGTTTTCATCAAGAAATAAAATACTTCCTGCGAGCATATCATATCCTTCAAAGTCTACTCTGTAAAGCGGTAATGCGTCTAACCAAGTGGAGCTACCGTTTATTCGGTATTGTACCAAACATTGTGCGTTATGATTTGTGTCTCCGGTGATATTCCACTCAAAACCGATAGATTTTATAGTAGAATAAGCTTCAAAAGTTCCGGTTGTGGTTTGCCCGAAAGAAAACAATGGTAAAAGTAAAATCATTATTAAGAAATCACTTTTTCTTATACCAAAAAAGTTGAGTAATCGGTATATTACACCCAATGTCTTCATAGATAGACTTTTTTATTAATATCATTTCACTTTTAGATTTTCGTTTAAAAAAAGATTAGGATATTAAGGTTATATTATAATTTTATAAATTTTACTATGCTTTTATTATTTTTTTTATCAAGAATAGATATAAAATAAACACCTTGAGATAGGTTGGAAACGTTAATTTGCTCATTGCTTCTATAAGTGTTTTGTTTTAATAATTGTCCTAAGTTGTTATAAATTTTATACTCTTTAACAAATTTGTTTTCGGTGTTTATTTTTAAAACATTACTGGCCGGGTTGGGAAAAACAGATATTTTATTTTTATCAAATTCTAAAATATTAAGCACTCCGTATTCAAAAGCACCTAAGTCAAAAACACCATCTACTGCGTTACGCGGTTCAACATTTGCATGAATTACGTACTGTTGGTTTAAAGGGAAATTGTCGGTTATTTCGGGAGGAAAATCACCCGACATATTAACGCAATCTGATGTTTCGAGCAGTTTAAAATTTTCTGTGGTTTCGTCTTCAAATCCAGGGTCTGTTCCTGTTATGGGATTGGTGTTGTAAATAATTTGAGCGGCAGACCCATATCCCAACTCTTCATATCCTTCTTGTATCCAGTTATTGGCGTAATATGTAAGAGTGCCACCGTCACGCATCATTTGTAAATTGGTAGTTCCGGATTTTCTAATTATATTGTTGTACATCGCTACCGTTCCCTCAGTTGTGGTTGGGTCATAATCATCCGTAACATCGAAGAGTCTTATATTCCACCAAGTAGTTTCGTCGCCTTCAATATAAACGGTGTTGTTATAAAAATATAATGTTCCTCTTTTTGCTTCTACGGGAGTATTATCAAAACCAAAGTGAATAAGGTTAGAGCCAAACGGGTCGTTTTCTAAATAATTGGTGATAATGTTCCCATAGACATAAACATCATGATAGTCGGGTTCGTTCATAAAAATAGGTGCTGCATCTTCTGTTTCAACAAGGTCTAATATTCTGGCGGCACCTTCAATCCAGTTATAACGAATGATAGTTCCGGAAGAGCGATCTTTAATATTTGCACCGACAGAACCTGCTATCGGACTCCCAAAATAGTTGTATTGTATGATAGTTCCGGCAGATTGTATGTAAATATTGTGTTCTGTACCGTCGCTTCCGGCGTTACCGTTTCCCCATATTTGATTGTATTCAATAAGCGTGTTTCGAGAAATTTCTCCTTCGGTTGCACCGTTGCTGTTGGTAAATATTGCTTGCGCGTTATCGTGTATTTTACAATGCCTTATGGTTAAATCATCAGCAACCAAAGCATGTATTGCAGAAGAAAAACTATTGTAGTTTCGTGTGTTTCCAAATTGGTCGGTAAATGTATTTGATGGTTTGGTTCCGGTAAGTTCTAAATATTCAAAAATAATGTGATGCGGATTGTAGTCGTAGTAATCGTCATCGGGACCTCTGTTTATTAAAAAAAGACCTAAGTCTTCTGTCCATTGGCTACTAAAATAGCCTACAAATTGAGCGTTGGTTACAGCATTTTCTCCTGTAATTACGGGTAATTCTCCATTTGCATTTGGAATACCTCGAATAACCACGGGATTCGATTGTGTTCCTTGCGCACGTATAAATATTTTTTCGGCATAAGGTGTACTTCGCCAATGTATTGAAACGGTGTCTCCCGCAGTTAAAGAAACCCAAGGTACTTCGCCGAGTTCGGTATAAGTTTGACCCGGTCCAACATGGTAATTTGTTGCGTAAGTGATAGAAGAAATTAATAATAGAACTTTAAGTATTGTTTTCATAATTGTTAAAAATTTGCGTAAAAATAAGAATATTATAGACAAAATGAAAGTTTTATCGACAAACAACAGGTTTTTGGTGGGGTGAAAAAAAGTATAAGTGTTGGTTTTTTATAAGAAAAATCAATTCTATTGAATAACCAAAAAGATTCAGTCTTTATTTATTCTTTAATAAATTTAATAAAAGTAGTTTTGTTTAAACCTGAATGCAACAGTAAAAAATAAGTACCGGATGGTAGTTGTTCTATATTAATACTGTGTAAGGATACCGGTTTCTTTTTAACGATTTGTTGTCCGGACAGGTTGAATATTTCGTAAAAAAACGCATCACTATTTAGGCTATAAATAGTTATATTGTTTTTAACAGGATTGGGAAAGAATGTGATAGGAACTGTATTATTTTCTGAAACCGAAAGAAATTCGTCTTCAATATATAATTGTACACTGTCGGCAGTAATTGTATAATGGTCGTTTGGGGAAATGGTAATATCAATAGTTTCTTGTGGTTCTTGAATTAAATCGGGAAGTGCCGTAAAGGTATAAGTTGTTGAAGCCGCATTACTTGGTACAATTAGCGTTTTGGTAAAATAGGAATAATCCAATCTGTTTTGGGCGGTTCCGGAAACATTAAAATAAACACCCAACGGAAACGAAAAATCACTATCTGTTCTTTCTACGGTTAAGGATGCTGTATTACCATTTCCGGTTTCATAAGCTGTATTGTTATAAGTTGAAACAGACAAATCTGCCAATGGCAAGGCATCAATGGTTTGTTGAGTAAAAGTAACGTTAACCAAAGGAGCTTCAATGTAAGAAGAAACGCCATTTGGATTATAAACAAAAAAGTTACCTGAAATATTCTCCACTTGTGAGGACCCTTCCCAATGTGTTATGTCTAAAAAATCTCTTGAAAAAAATCTGTCGTCTATATAAATATTATTAAATGAAACATTTCCTAACGGAAGTCCCGAATAGTCATATTGTTTTTGGATAAAAACGGGCATATCATAATTTCCTCCCGCAGTGCCTACATTTTTTATTACCAAGTCGTTAAACTCTAGTAAAAGTGATTCTCTTTTGTTTGAAAAGATAGCATTTCCGGGTTGGTTTTCAATAAGGCATCTGTTGAACAGAACTTGACCGGACACCGGTCCGCTTGAGTTAACGTCTATAACAACGCCTTGATTTTGGTTAGAACCTATGTAGCAATCTTCAACGGTTACATCAACCGGCTGTGAGGTCTCATCTAACATCCATAAAGCTACCAGTACACCTCCGCCTTCGTTTCCGGTTATTCGGCATTGTTTTATTTGTATATTGTTTAAAACATCGTAAGCCATATCGGGTTCCAAGTCTATTCCGAAGGCAGGTGGAGTGCCTTCGGTATTGGTGATTTTGCAGTGTTCAATAAGAACATTTTCGGCAGAAGTAATACTAATGCCTTGTCTGTAATTATTGTTTATTTTACAGTCTTTAATATGAATGTTGGTGCTTGGAACGGGTTGTTGCCATAAACCGCTTATTTCTATTCCGTCGCCACCACTATCTATAAGCTCAAGACCAAAAATACTGAAATTATCACAACCCGAAATTGAAATAACATGCCGCCACTCACTGCCGTCATTTAGGTCTATATACTCTTGTTTATTCATTTTTAAAGTTGCTCCGTAACCTTGAAGCGAAATGTTTGAGCAATTAATAAATGTAAAGAGTCCGTTGTACAAATAACCATCAAAAGCACCCGGCAAGGCTTCAACGGTAACATTTTTTTCAAAAATAACCACTTTATTATTTACAGTGTCGTCAAAAACTAAGGGTCCTGATATCCAGTTTCCGGCTTGTAAGTCTATATACAACGTATCAACATTTGCTGTGAAGGCTTGTTGTAGCGCATAGGTGTCGTCTATGCCGTTCCACCCAAAAGAAGAGGCTGTTATTGAAGTGGCAAACATCTTAAAAGTAAGAAAGCCCAATAATAATATTAATAATGAAAACCGGTACATTTAGAATAGGTTTATGTTAAAACGAAGGTAATAAAAAAAAACATTAATCAGCTTCAAAAACATTATTTTCGGGATGTACATCTGCCATTAATTGTGTAGAATCTATTAATACAGCTTTAATGTTTTTTCCGGATTTAATATCAAAAGAATAAATAGGATATGCCCAAGCCCAATCTTTTAAAACGGTTCGTTTTAGTTCAGGAAACGGATTGCTTTTTTGAAAATACATCATTTGCAACGGAATATAAAACGACTCTTTGCTTCCGTCGTCATAAATTACATACAGGTCTATGGGCATAGGAATTAGTCCTATTCTTTCTAAGGTAATCGTGTTAGTACCATTTTCGGTTTTTACCTCTTTAATGGCGTAGTCTATTGTGTTTGTTGTTTGGGTAAAATCGGTTAAATACCAATGTAATGAAGCACCCGAAACTTTTTCGGCGACTCTAATAAAGTCATTGGGCGTTGGGTGTTTAAATGCCCATTGTATAAAATATCTTTTTAAGGTTTTTGAAACATTTTCTTTTCCGATAAGGTAGTTTAACTGAGCCAAAAACACTTCACCTTTGCTGTACGCACTAATACCGTAATTCATATTTGTTGCATACCTGTCTGCGTGGGTTGATAAGGGCTGTTCTTTTCCGCTATTAGCAAGGTATGCATAATTAGCATAAGCACTTATAAAGGGGTTTTCTTTGTTTTCTTCCATTACCACATTCATCGCTATATCTGAAATATAAGAAGTAAATCCTTCGTCCATCCATTCGTGCTGACTTTCGTTTGTTGCCAATAAAAACTGAAACCAAGAGTGTGCCAATTCGTGTGAGGTAACTCCAACCAAGCTGCTAAATTTTCTTTCGCCGGTAATGAGTGTACACATAGCGTATTCCATTCCTCCGTCTCCGCCTTGAATTACCGAATATTGTTTGTAAGGATAGTCGCCTATGGTTTTGTTAAAAAACTCCATTAATTGGGCGGTTTTGGGCTGAAGACTTTTCCAGTTTTCTATAATTTCAGGATTGTTTTTATAATAAAAATTTAGCGTTACCCCATTTGGTCCGGGATAAGTGTCGTGAATATAGTCTTTATCTGCCGCCCACGTAAAATCATGAACGCTTGGTGCTTTATAATGCCATATACGTTTTCTTTTTTTTATTTTTTTAGCCAGCCCTTTTTTGTTAGAATTTTGTAAGTAACCTGTGCCGCCAACAATAAAATCTTTATCTATTTTAATAGTTACATCAAAATCGCCCCAAACACCATGAAATTCTCTAGCAATGTACGGATCTGCATGCCAACCCTCGAAGTCATACTCGGCAAGTTTTGGATACCATTGGGTCATTGAGTAAGCAACACCTTCTTTGTTGTATCTTCCGCTTCTGCGTATTTGCAGAGGCACCTGTGCATCCCACTTCATGGTAAAAAGAGTTTCGCTTCCCGGTAGTATAGGAGTATTTAATTGCACTTCCAGAATGGTTCCTTTTTCGTTATAAGAGACATCTACTCCGTCTTGTTTAAGCGAATTAACTTTAATATAACCTATTTCTGAAGGAGAAAGTTTAGAAATTCTATCTCCCACTCTTCTATCAGGATCGAGAATGGTTTGTGAACGCACATCCATTTCGCTTCCGGGTTGAAAAGCATTAAAATACAAATGATAAAAAACTTTATATAATGTATCGGGAGAGTTATTTTTATAAGTTAATTCTTGTTTTCCTTCATAGGTGTGATTCGTAACGTCAAAATCAATGTCCATTTTATAATTTACATATTGTTGCCAATAAGAACAATTATTTTGAGCCACAAGAGCCGAAGTTGCAAAAAGGAACAGATAGAAAAGGTTTTTCATCGTTATAAAAAGTATATAAAAACCTGTTAGAATTTGTTTAAAAACAAAAAATCTAACAGGCTTAATTATTTTTATTTGGTTTTACTTGCTAAAATAAGAGCGTTATAAAGATTTGCTATTTTTCCGGAAGTAGAAATATTTTGGAACGAATCTTTATTACTTGAGTCTCCACCAAGAATAACCTGAGTTTTAGGTGCCAAGCCACTATTCATAATAATGTTTTTTACTTTGGCAGCAGATAGTTTAGGAAAATAACTACGAATTACAGCAGCTAAACCGGCAACTTCGGGTGAAGCCATAGAAGTTCCTTGTAAAAAGCGATATTTGTCTTTTTGAATAGTTGACCAGATTTTCATACCGGGCGAAAAAATATCTACACTGGTTTTTCCGTAGTTTGAAAAAGGAGCGACCATTTCGCTGCCGTATTTATAGTTTAATGCTCCAACGGTTAAAAATGTGTCACTAATTTCATCACCATTTAAAAGCTGATCGTTCGGATATACCTGTACGGTGTCAAGATTAACTCCATCATTTCCGGCAGCATTTACAATTAACACATCGTTTTTTGCAGCGTATTTAATAGCGTCCCAAACCCACTCCGGGTGAGGTGAGAAATATTTTCCAAAACTTGTGTTAATAATTTTAGCACCGTTGTCAACAGCATAACGTATAGCAAGAGCTATGTCTTTATCATACTCATCGCCGTCGGGAACAGCGCGGATAACCATAATTTCAACGTTTGAAGCAACTCCGTCCATTCCTATTCCGTTATTTCTCTTTGCAGCAATGATACCGGCTACATGAGTTCCGTGCATAACGTCTTCCTCATCTTCTGTAGGTCCGTCAACATCGTTGTTCCCGTATTTGTTGTCTGAAAAATCATCGGGATTATCACCCAAAACGGCTCTAAAATCTTTTTTTAAATTTAAATGAGTTTCTAATTTTCCGCCGAAATAATCGATACCTTTTTGCAACTCTTCAATTACTCCCGAAATGGAGTCGCCATACAGAAGCATTTGCGAAAGCATAGCTATTTGCTGTTTTTCTGTTTCGGATGGGTTTTCGATAGCAGATAAATCCTGTGCGTTATAATCTTCTTTCCCTAACTTTTTGCTCATTGCTTCGTGAGCGGGTTTTAATTGCCCCATTATTTGAT
This sequence comes from Flavobacteriaceae bacterium, assembly GCA_015490835.1. Lineage (GTDB taxonomy): Bacteria > Bacteroidota > Bacteroidia > Flavobacteriales > Flavobacteriaceae > Marifrigoribacter. The sequence goes on from WFXA01000222.1 coordinate 15,209, forward strand.
CGAATCGCGTTTTATTAGTCAAAGCTTTTTGGTATTCTTTTTGATATTCGGCTTCTGCTTTTTTGTACCATCTAAATTCTTCAAGGTCGGTTGCACTAAAAGATGCTTCTGTTTTTCCCTCGTATTTTTTTCCGAGGGTTTTAACTATTCTGGTGTATTCAAGATTTTCGGTAACAATATCGCCTAAGAAATTCCACCCGTGAATATCATCGATGTATCCGTTTTTATCATCATCTTTTCCGTTGCCGGGAATTTCGTCTTCATTTGTCCAGATAACATCTTTAAGATCTTCATGTTCTATGTCAACGCCACTGTCTATAACAGCTACAATAACTTTTACGCCTTTTTTTCTGTTGTTAAGAATTTCTGAATATGCTTTATTTACACTCATTCCAGGTATGGTGTCGGCGACAAGGTCCATAGCCGGCCAATTTTTTAGTTGTGTTTCGTTTAAGTCGGTGATTTTTAACGGTTGCGTATCTATGTTTTCGATAGGAGCAGAAATAATAGGTGCTACCGAGGTACCACAACCGGCAACGATTAATGTTGCGATTCCTGTAATAAATAAGAGTTTTAAAATTTTCATAATTTGAATTTAAAAAAGTTCGTTAAATGTAAAAGATTGATCAAGTCTAACACCTTTTTCGGTGTGCTTTACGGTTATAATCGGGTTATGAGCATCGTGCTCGAGAAACAAATAAAAGTTGTTGTCTGCCGCAAGGGTTAAGAATTTTTCCTTTTCGGGTAATGTTAATAAAGGTCTGGTATCGTATCCCATAATGTATGGAAGCGGAAGATGTCCTGCTGTGGGTAAAAGGTCTGCCATAAAAGCGATGGTTTTGTTTTTGTACTTTATAATAGGAATCATTTGTTTTTCGGTATGACCGTCTGCAAAGAAGATGCTAAATCCCAAAGGCGAATTTTCGCTAAAGTCCGAAACCGGATTATCTACAAATCGTAATTGCCCGCTTTCTTGCATAGGAAGAATGTTTTCTTTTAAAAAAGAAGCACGCTCTCTTCGGTTTGGGTTTGTTGCCCATTTCCAGTGTCGCACATTACTCCAAAAAGCGGCGTTTTTAAAAGCAGGTTCGTAACCACTATGGTCTTTATTCCATTGAATGCTTCCGCCACAGTGATCAAAATGCAGGTGGGTTAAAAAAACATCGGTTACATCATCTTTATGAAAACCATATTTTGCCAGTGATTTTTCTAATGTATAATCTCCCCAGCGGTAGTAATAGCTAAAAAATTTATCGCTTTGTTTGTTTCCCATTCCGGTATCGATAAGGATTAATTTATCACCGTCTTCAATCAACAAACACCTGGCAGCAATGTCAATCATATTATTAGCGTCTGCCGGGTTGGTTCTTGACCATAGTGTTTTTGGCACCACACCAAACATAGCACCACCGTCTAACTTAAAATTTCCGGCTTCAATGGGATATAAATTCATTTCTAAATAAAAGACTGCGCAAGTTACTAAAACTGAATAAAATTACAACAATCAATATTATTTTATTCAGATTATGCGCACTTAGCTTATGTAAAGTCTTTTAAAACTAACAAAAAATAGTATGCTCATTTAAGAATATTTAGTATTTTAACCCAAATTTTTTAAATGACAGAATTAGCAGGAATTATAATTTTAGGTATAGTAGCACAATGGATAGCTTGGCGGTTTAAAATACCGGCTATTTTACCGCTTATAATAATAGGCTTATTGGTAGGACCTCTTGCCACCGAATTTTTTACGGCAGACGGAAGCAAAATAATTGAACCGGTTTGGAATGGTAAAGAGGGGCTTTTTGCGGGAGAAACATTGTACTATTTTGTTTCATTGGCTATTAGTATTATTCTTTTTGAAGGAGGATTAACTTTAAAATTGGATGAGGTTAAAAATGTAGGTTCAGTCATTAGTAGGTTAATAACACTGGGATCTGCCATTACTTTTTTTGGAGCAGCAGTAGCCGCACATTATATTTTTGATCTTAGATGGGATATATCCTTTTTGTTTTCGGCACTTATAATTGTTACCGGACCTACTGTTATCACACCTATCTTGAGAAATATTCCGCTAAAAAAAGATGTTTCGGCAATACTAAAATGGGAAGGAATTTTAATTGACCCGATAGGTGCTCTTGTAGCGGTATTGGTGTTTGAGTTTATTAGTATAGAGGGTGGAGGAGAGTTTACTAAAACCGCCTTAATAGAGTTTGGAAAAATAGTTCTTTTTGGTTTTACAATAGGTTTTACAATTGCACACGGATTAAACTATGCGATGAATAAAAAATGGATTCCGCATTATTTGTTAAATGTATCGGCTCTGGCATCGGTGCTGGGAGTTTTTGTACTTTCAGATATTTTTGCTCATGAGTCCGGCTTGTTGGCTGTTGTTATTATGGGAATGGTTATGGGAAATTCCAACAGCAAACACATTAAAGACATTTTATATTTTAAAGAGTCATTAAGCGTATTGCTCATCTCAATTCTTTTTATCCTGCTTGCCGCCAATATTAATATGAAAGATATATGGTTGGTTTATAACTGGAAAACAGCCTTGCTTTTTGTTATTATAGTTTTTGCTATAAGACCGCTTGGAGTTTTCTTAAGCACTATAAAATCTCATTTAAAAATCAACGAAAAATTATTTATTAGTTGGGTCGGTCCCAGAGGAATTGTAGCAGCAGGAATAGCCTCTCTTTTCGGATTAAAATTAGCAGAAAAAGGTGTCTCGGGAGCAGAGTACATTACACCTTTGGTTTTTATGGTTGTGCTGGGAACCGTATTGTTAAATGCAACTACCGCACGAATGTTTGCTAAAATAGCCGGTGTATTTTTAAAAAAATCTGAAGGTATTTTAATCATTGGAGCTTCTGAAGTGTCCAGAATTATTGCAAAATATCTTCAAAATAACGGCAGGCACGTAGTCTTGATAGATAGCAACCCGGACAATATTATTAAAACAAAAGAGCTGGATATTGAGGCAATAAATGCTAATGTATATTCAGACTCTCTGGAGGATAATATCGAGTTAAACGATATGGGCTACCTCTTAGCCCTAACAGCAAATCCGGATATAAATAAGTATGCTGTTGATAAGTTTAAAGACCAGTTTGGAGAAAATGGAGCTTACCGGTTAGTCTCTGTTGAAGAAATAACAGATAATCAAAATAACCCGAAAGACGGACTTTTTTCGCACACAGACGATTATGATTCAATTGCCAAAACAGCACACGAACACCCCAATATTTATGAAATAGAAATACAAAACAAAGAGCATTACAAAAAACTAATAGATATTACCGAAAAAGACAAAGATATTATTCCGCTATTCCTAAAAAATGCAAATGGAGAGTTTGAAATTATCACCTCTTTTAATAAAGATATAAATATCGAAAACGGTCGGAAATTGGTTTTACTAGGGAAACATATTCCTAAGGAATAAAGAAGGGGGTTTAATCAGCTCACCCTTTCCAGTATTGAGGTTTGGTTTCTTCAGAATGTTGATTCCAATAGTCTTGAGTTACTTTACGCCCGTCAAAAGTCTTTAATTTTCTTCCAAAAACCCAAATAGTAGGGTTAAAAACCATATCGGTTACGGCAACGGTATAAAGTTGAAGCTCTTCTTCAGTCTTTCTTTTTTCTTCAACAATAATTACCTCAAAACCATTATGCTCTAATAATTTTTTTAAAAAGTTTTTTCGTTCTTCGGTTACGTTTTTCTCCACAAATGTGACGCGTTGATCACCAATGCTTCCAAATAAATGTTTACCTGCTAATCCCATAGCGCATTAAATTACAAATTATAAATCACAAATCTTATTGGATGTTGTTCTACATCAAATTTTTACTTAACTCAAAAATATATTCATACAACGGACTATACAGTCCCAAGACTAAAATACTTAAAACAGTAAGCACAAGACCTATTTTCATATACAATTTACTGTTAAAATGAGGGATGGCATATTCGCTAGTTCTTAAAAACATCGCCCGCACCACCAGTAAATAATAATACAACGAGATGGTTACGTTTACTACAGCTAAGAAAACCAATAAATAATATCCTTTGCCGGCAGCCGCCGTAAAGAGAAAGAATTTACCAAAAAACCCGGCTACAGGAGGGATTCCTGCAAGTGAAAAGAGGGCTAACATCATAACCAAACTCAGTTTAGGGTTGGTGCGATAAAGACCGTCATAGTCAGAGATATTTTCTTTTCCGGTTTGTAAGGAAATGGCTTGTACCACACCAAAAGCGGCTAAGTTTGAAAACACATAAATAAGCACAAAATAAATTACCGTAGCTACTCCCAGTTGCTCTCCGTTGATAATTCCTAATAAAATAAAACCGGCTTGAGCGATAGATGAAAAAGCTAAGAAGCGTTTTAAATTATTTTGCCTTAAAGCAAATAAATTCCCTATAAACATAGTAGTTAACGCTAAAATATATACCAAGTTTTCCCAAATATGCAATAACGGTCTTAAAACGGTAAAGAGTAAAATCATTAAAATAAAAACAGCCGCCCCTTTTGATATTACCGAGAGATAAGAAGCCACAGAAATAGGAGCTCCTTCATATACATCGGCAGTCCAAAAATGAAATGGAACCAATGAAATTTTAAATGCCAAACCAGAAAACACCACCACCATTCCCAAAATAGATAAATGGGATGAGGTTATTGTTTGCATAATATCATTAAAGTAGATAGAACCGCCGGCAATATAAAGTATGGAAATACCAAATAAGGCTACTCCAGACGCTAAGGCTGCTGAAAGAATTAGTTTTATTCCTGCTTCACTTGATTTTCTCTTAGCCGTTTCATAAGCGGCTAATGCAGCAACAGGAAGAGTAGAAAGTTCTAAACCTATAAAGAACATTAAAAAATCACCTGCAGAAACCATAAAATACATACCTAACAATGAGGAAAAGAGAAGGACAAAAAACTCAGTGCCCCGTTGATGTTCAACAATTTTTTCCTGAAGCCAATCTGCAGATTGGAGCAACAAGATAAAAACACCAATGTTTAAAACGCTCTTAAAGAAGTGTATGAGTCCGGTGGTGCGAAACATTCCTCCAAAAATACTTCCTTCTTCCATCAAGAATAATCCTACGGCTGTATGAATACCAAATAGAAAAACAGCAAAGTGAACTAGGTTGCCTTTTTTGTTTTTAGAAATAAATACCTCTACTATTAATAATAACAGGATAATACTTAGAAGTAGTATTTCTTGACGCATTAATAAAAAACTGTTCCAATCCATTTTTTAATTTTTTTATATCAACCCTTTGATAAACGGTTGTAAACTCTCTAATATCATATCGCTTAGCCATAAAGGAGCAACCCCCATTCCTATAATTGGAATAAGCAACAGCACGATTCCGGTTTTTTCATACCAAGTTACTCGTTGAAGTGTTAGGTATTTTTTGTTTTTAACAGGACCCATCAGCATAATTCCCACTACTCGTAAAATATAAACAGCTGTCACAACAATTACTGAAACAGAAATTACTGTGGCAATACGGTGAAAAAGATCTTCGTGTTGAAATGCTCCAACAAAAATATTCATTTCTGCAACAAACCCACTAAAACCGGGAAGACCCAATGAAGCCAATCCGACAATGACATACGTAGCCGAAATAACAGGAATTACTTTTAACAAGCCTCCTAATTCAGTGATGTCTCGAGTTCCGGTTCTTCCGTAAATCATACCAATTAATGCAAAGAAAAGAGCCGTCATCAATCCGTGTGATAACGATTGTAAAATAGCTCCGTTCCAAGCGGTTTTGTTCAGCATTAACAAAGCAAACAACACCAATCCTAAGTGACTTACCGAAGAATACGCATTGATGTATTTTAAATCTTTCTGCTTTATGGCACCAAAAGCACCATAAATAACTCCAATAGCAGCCAGAACAATAAAAAAGTTAGACCACGTTAATGCACCTTCGGGAAGTAGAAACATTGCAACTCTAAAGACACCATATCCTCCGAGCTTCATTAAAACCCCTGCGTGGAGCATAGAAACGGCTGTTGGTGCAGAAGCGTGACCGTCGGGAGACCACGTATGAAAGGGAAACAAGGCACTTAATACGGCAAACCCTATAAACACCAATGGGAAGAAAAGTTTTTGAGCCTCAAAAGGAATGTTTACTTGTGCAATTTCTAAAATATTAAAAGTAAGCGCACCACCGTCTGTATTGGAGTTAAAATAAATACCCAAAATTCCTACCAATAACACAGCCGAAGCACCCATTAGCATTAGTGTTAATTTCATTGCCGAATATTCACGAGGACCGGTACCCCAAATTCCAATAAGAAGATACATTGGGATTACGGCTATTTCATAAAAAACAAACATCGTAAACAAATCTAATGAGATAAAGAAACCGTAAACTCCGATAGAAAGCACCAAGAGCGATATAAAAAACTCTTTGGGAAGTTCTTTCATTTTCCAAGATATGAACACACCAGCTAAAACAACGATGGAAGTAAGTAACAGTAAAGCTACTGAAATACCATCTACACCAACATTATAATGGATGTTAAAAGTTTTAAACCACACAGCATCTTTGGTAAAAACCATGATGTCTTGGTTGATTTCGCGTTCCCTAAAATAAGCAAAAACCAAATTTATAGCCATTCCTAACTGAACCAAACTACCTACCATAGAAATAATACGGGCTTGTTTTAAGCCTTTAATAAAAACCAACACCACTATAGTAATAATTGGGACAACGATAAAAAGCGTTAAAATATCCATACGTTATTTGTTTTTATTATAACCCGAAAACATTGGGGAATATATGTCATTATTCTGTCCAGAAATAAATAAAAATCATCACCAATACCACGACACCACCTACAAATGCTAGTGCATAATCTTGTAATTTACCAGATTGTATTCCTTTTATTTTTTCCGAGGTAAATACGGTTTTATTTCCTATTTGATTCATCGTGCCATCTACTACTTTTTTATCAAAAAGAGCTACCGAAGCTGCCACACCGTTAAACAATATTTTTTTGGTAATAAAAAGGTATATTTCATCAAAATAGAATTTGTGATATGCCCATTTGTAAAACACACCAAATCGTTTTGCATAGGTGTCGGCAAGATTGTTTTCTTTCTTATAAAAAACCCAAGCTAGGACAATTCCAATTATTCCTACAGTAACAGCAATTGCCGCTAACGGATAATTTAAATGAGCTTCAAAACCTTTTCCATCAGGAGTTACAAATTCACTGAACGGAATAAATCCTACGACCACACTTAACACACCTAAAATCATTAACGGAACAGTCATAGACGCGGGTGATTCGTGGGGTGGATGGTCGTATTGCTTCTCTTTACCCCAAAAGATTCCGAAGTAAATTCTAAACATATAAAATGCAGTAAGCCCGGCTACAAAAACGCCTATGTAATATAGCAGTTGATTGTTTTCAAAGGCAGCAACTAATATTTCGTCTTTACTCCAAAAACCTGCGAAAGGAGGGATTCCTGCTATAGCCAAAGCAGCAATAAGGAAAGTAATATTTGTAATGGGGAGGTTTTTTCGCAATCCACCCATATCTTTTAAATAGTTGCTGTGAACGGCATGGATAACAGATCCTGCACCCAAGAACAACAAGGCTTTGAACATGGCGTGTGTAAACAAATGGAACATTGAAGCCATATAACCCACTCCTTCAAGTCCGTCATAACCGGAAACACCCAAAGCCATCATCATATAGCCCAGCTGTGACATGGTAGAGAATGCTAATACGCGTTTAATATCAGTTTGTGTAATGGCAATTACTGCTGCAAACAGGGACGAAATCCCTCCCACATAAGCCACAATTGATAATGCAAAACCTTCTTCTACAAAATAAAACATAGGGAATAACCGAGCCACCAAATACACTCCGGCAACCACCATAGTAGCTGCATGAATTAATGCCGAAACAGGTGTAGGACCTTCCATGGCATCGGGTAGCCAAATATGAAAAGGCATCATAGCAGATTTTCCGGCACCTCCCACAAAGATTAAGAGCAGCCCCCACGTGATGACAGAAAGACCCATAAACGAAGTAGATGCCCAATTTAAAATAGAACTTCCTTCGGGATTATTTAGCGTTTCAAAATCAAATGTTCCGGTGTAATACCCCATAATTAATATCCCGATTAAAAAGCCTAAATCGGCAAAACGGGTAACAATAAATGCTTTTTTGGCAGCAGCAATAGCTGATGGTTTGGTGTAGTAATATCCTATTAATAAGAAAGAAGAAACACCCACAAGCTCCCAAAAAATATAAATTTGAAATAGATTAGTAGAAAGCACCAGCCCAAACATAGAAAAGGTAAACAAACTTAAAAAAGCAAAAAACTTAGTATAACCACCATCTCCTTTCATATATCCTCGGCTATAAATATGCACCATTAATGATATCGTTGAAACCACAACCAACATCATTACCGAGATTGCATCAATGTACAAACCCATATCAATAGATAGAGTGTCTGTAAAATTCATCCATACATGACGGTCAATAATAGGTTTATAAACACCATTTACTTTACCGGGGACAAAGAAGTATTGATAAGCGGTGTAGTAGGAGAGAACAGTCGAAACCAACAAACCAAACACACCAATATAACCGGAAACAGACGGTTTGATTCGTTTGTAATTTAATCCAAGCAGTAGAAAAACTGCTAATGGAATGAATGGGATTAAGTAAATATAACGAATGTCCATTTGTATATTATTTATTAATATTTCATTGTTTCAGTTGCATCTACCTCTACAGAGCCTATTTGTCTGTATAGGTTTATTATTATAGCTATAGCTAAAGCAGTTTCGGCAGCAGCTACAGCAATGATAAAAATTGAAAAAATTACTCCCTGTAATGCATCGGGATATAAGTATTTATTGATAATTACAAAATTTACTACCGAAGCATTCATAATTAATTCAACCGAAATTAATATCGAAATAAGATTCTTTCGGGTAATAAAGCCATACACACCAATAAAAAACAAAAGGGTTGTTAGGGTTAATATTTCATAAATACTTATTCCGGCAATCATAATTTATTATTTTTTATGTTTTCTTTCCTTTTGCAATTACAATAGCTCCTATCATTGCAGCTAATAACAACACCGAAATCACCTCAAACGGCAATACAAATCCTCCGTCCCCATAGCTCAATAGTTTTTCTCCAATATCGGCTGTTGAGGTTGTTTTATAATTTTCAACAACCGGAAAATCATAGGTATAAATAACTTGCAAAAACACCCCTATTCCTATAGCCGAAACAATTGCGGCAACTATTCGTTTGTAGGTTTTAGCCAAGGTTAATTCCAATTCGATATGATGCACTAATAACACTGAAAATATCATTAAAACAATTACACCGCCTCCATAAACCGTAAGTTGAATGGCGGCTAAAAAATTGTAATCTATTAAAAAGAAAATACCGGCTATACCAACTAGTACAAACAATAAGTAAATTACAGACCGCATCATTTTACGACTGTTTACAGCTGCAATAGCAAAAGCAATCATACTAAAAGCAAGGGTGTAAAAAATATATTTTTCCATAATATTATTCTTCTACTCCGTCCATTAATTTGGATCCGGGTTGGTTTAGCACTTTTGTTAAATAAGACCTGTCATATACAGCGTTTTCATAATTTTGAGCCCATACAATAGCATCGGTCGGGCAGGCTTCAATACAAAGTCCACACATAGTACAAAGCCCTAAATGATAAATATGTTTGTCAATTTGTTTTTTCTTTTTTCCGGTTTCGGGGTTTACTTTTCTGTCCCAGATAATTTCAATGCTTCCGTTAGGGCAAGCAATTTCACATTTTTGACATCCCGTACATCGATGTTCGTTATTTTCGTTATGGGGCATCACTACTTCTCCTCTAAATCGTTCAAACATTTTTAGGGTTTCTCGATTGTCGGGGTATTGTTGGGTAATTGCTCCTTTTCTTGAATGTAAAAAAACCTTACCGGTTACACTCATTCCGGTGAGCAATGTTTTTATTCCGTTGAATATGTTTGAAAAGTATCCCATATTTTTTATAACTGAATTGTAAGATTTAACCAAACAATTAATGCCATTAATACAATATTTACTAAATTAATAGGAAGCAGGTATTTCCATTCTAACGTTAATAATTGATCTACGCGTAATCGCGGAAACGTCCACCTAAACCACATCATTAATAAGACCAACAGCAAGGTTTTTCCTAAAAACCAAAAGACGCCCAACCAAGGGATGGATTCGGTTATCCCGAAGGGGGAAAGCCAAGCACCAAAAAAGACGGTTGTAGCAATGGCAGAGATGATGAACATATTAATAAACTCGGCTAGGAAAAAGTAAGCGAATTTCATTCCTGAATATTCAGTATGAAAACCGGCGCCCAATTCAGATTCAGCTTCTACCATATCAAACGGAGCTCTGTTTGTTTCGGCAGTTCCGGCAATCATATAAATCATAAAAGCAATGATAGCGGGAATGTGTCCTTGAACGATAAGCCAGCCGTTTTTTTGTACTTCAACTATTTCAGATAGCTGAAGCGAACTGGTTAACAAGATCATGGTGAGTAATGATAGTCCAACAGAGAGTTCATAGCTTATGGTTTGAACACCGCTACGCATAGCACCAATGAGAGAAAATTTATTATTACTGCTCCATCCGCCTAACAAAATACCGATTACACCAATGGATGAGATGGCGATTAAAAAGAAGATACCAATATTTATATCAAAGGCTTGTAACTCTTGGGTAAACGGAAAAACAGACAAAGCCATTAATGCCGATATAATCACAAAATAGGGAGCTAAGTTGTAAAGAAATTTATCGGCTCTATCTGTACCGGTTAATTCTTTTGAAACCAATTTTAAGGCATCTGCCATAGTTTGTAAAAGCCCTTGAAATCCCACACGATTAGGACCAATACGTAATTGAAACCAAGCGGCAACACGCCTTTCCAACAGCACTAAATACAATCCGGCAACAGCAAAAATGGCAAGATATACCAAAGCAATTAAAACCATTTCGGTAATGCTTGTCGCTGTTTCAGACATAAAACTCAACAGCCACTGATGAATGCTTTTTGTCATATTAGTTTATTTGTATATTAGTTAATCAGTTAATTAGACTTTTTATTCTATTGTTTTTTATATTATACTCTTCTTGCCTTAAATCTATCTGTCAATATCCGGCACAACAATATCCAGTGTTGCCATAGTTGCCACTAAATCTCCTATTTTTCCTCCAACAGCAATGTGATTTAATAGCGAAATATTTGAAAACCCAGGGGATCTAAATTTTACTCGATACGGGTTTTTTGTTCCCGTACTTACTATATAAACCCCTAATTCTCCTCTAGCGGTTTCTACTTTTTGATAATATTCTCCTTTAGGTAGTTTTATTACTGTGTTAGTCGCCACTTTGTAATCGCCTTCGGGAATATTATCTATAAGCTGCTCAATAATAGAAAGTGACTCCCACATTTCTTGAATTCGTACTTGGTATCTCGCCAAGGAGTCGCCCTCGGTTTTAAGTGCTTCATTAAAGGTTACTTTATCTAATGCACTGTAAGGATGATGCTTTCTTACATCACATGAATATCCCGAACCCCGTGCAACCGGTCCCGATGCGCCAAACGAAATAGCATCTTCTTTGCTTAATATCCCAACTCCTTTCATTCTCTTCTGAAAAATAATATTTCCGGTTAACAAGCGGTCATATTCAGGAATTTTGGTTTTAAAATGAGCAACAAACTCTTTGGTTCTTTTTACAAAGTTGGGATGAATATCCCACATTAAACCTCCCGGAATATTATAATTCATCGTAAGCCTTGCTCCACACGTTTCTTCAAAAATATCATTAATCATCTCTCGATCTCTAAATCCGTAAAAATAAGTGGTAAGTGCTCCTACATCCATTCCCATTACACCCCACCAAAGACAGTGGGATGCGATTCTTGTTAGTTCACCAATGATGGTTCTAATTACTTTTACGCGATCAGGAACTTCTAATTGAAGTGCTTTTTCTACAGTTAAACAAACCGCCTCATTGTTAATATGGGAAGAAAGGTAGTCCATCCGGTCTGTGAGATGAACTATTTGTTGATAGCTGTTTCTTTCACACATTTTTTCAATAGAACGATGAATGTATCCCAAATCCGGCTCTACTTTTTTTATAATTTCGCCGTCAATGGTTAATAAAAGACGCAATACTCCGTGGGTAGCCGGGTGTTGAGGACCCATATTAACAAAGTATTCTTCAGATTTGAAGTTGATATTGGTGGCTGTTGGTGCTATTTTTTCGGCTTCCGTCTTCATTGTTTTGTTATCTACATATAGTCGTTTGTTATTTTATTACCATATTTACTTCGTCAACATAATCTTTTCTTAGCGGGTATCCTTCCCATTCTTCTGTAAGAAATAAATATTTTAAATTGGGGTGATTATTAAATTTTATTCCGAAGAAATCAAATACTTCACGTTCGTGAAATTCAGCAGTTTTCCAGATATCACATACTGAGTCAAACACAGGATTTTCCCTGTCTTCTGTATTCACTTTAACTACTAGTTGATGTCTGTAAACAGTAGATTCTAAGTGATAAACGACTCCTAATTCTTTTCCCCAATCCATTCCTGTTAGACAGTATAAATAATCAAATTGGGTTTTGGGATTGTTTTTTAGTTGTTTCATTAACGAATGAAGGTGCTCCGGTTTTACCAAAATGGTAAGGAATTCGGAATCCTCTTCGGTAAAAGATAATAAACTTGGATTGATACCTTCTTTTGCAGTTATTTTTTCTACATTCTTTTCTGTTGAAAGATCTGAAGACTCTTGGTTTTCCTCAACAACTACAGAAGCGATGGTAACTTCCGGATTGGGAAACCAACTACCTATTAACTCTTGTAATTCGTTGTTGTTCATAATTTAATTTTTCTTTTGTTTTCAGGTTTCTGTTATTTCCCTTCATCAAAACCGTCAATAGGGTTCTTTTTATGTTTCATGTTTTCGGTTCGAATCTTTTCTTGAAGCATAAGCATTCCTTCCAGTAATGATTCCGGTCTTGGAGGACAGCCGGGCACATATACATCAACAGGAATTACGTGGTCTGCTCCTTTTACTACCGAATACGAATTGTAAAAGAAAGGACCTCCCGAAATTGCACAGGCTCCCATGGCAATAACATATTTGGGTTCTGCCATTTGATCGTATAATCGCCGTAAAACAGGAGCCATTTTGTTTACGATGGTTCCGGCAATAATAATAAGATCTGCTTGTCTGGGAGACGGTCGAGCCACTTCAAATCCAAATCGAGAATAATCATGTCGTGACGCTCCTGTTTGCATCATTTCTATAGCACAACAACTAGTGCCAAAATAAAGTGACCAAAGTGAATTGGAACGCCCCCAGTTTATCACTTTGTCTAAGCTTGTTACAACGATGTTAGCTCCGTTTCCGGCAGGTAATACTTTTCCCGGAAAGTCATCTGGAACCGGTTGCTGAAACCCTTCGGGTTTTACTTGTGTAATAAAACTTTTTTTATTTATTCCCATTTTAATGCTCCTTTTTTCCAAGCGTATAATAATCCTAAGCCTAAGATAAACAGAAAGATTATAATTTCTATAAAGGCAATACTCCCCACATCCTTAAACACAACTGCCCAAGGCACTAAAAAAGCAACTTCTATATCAAAGATTAAAAATAAAATAGCAAATAAATAATATCCTACCTTAAACTGAACCCATGTAGGGCCAATGGTTTTCATTCCGCTTTCATACGGTTCACGCTTTTGCGGATTATCCGATTTATGAGAGATTAAACCGGATAAAAAATTAGCACCGGCAACCAGTACAATACCGGCAATTAAAAATACAATGATAGCTTCTGATCCCATTCCTTAAAATTAATTAATCAACAACATAGGTTTCTCCTGAAAAAAGCAAATCGTCCACTTTAGAAAAACTAGACCTTGATTTTACTTCTTCGGTTAAAGCGTCTTCTCTTTCTTCCAATGTAACGTCTTCATAGCTTCTAATAATCCCTGTTACCAGAGGATATTCCAGACGGATAAGCATTTGGTGTAGCGTAGGGTCTTTTTCCTTGGCATCGTGTATGAGAATGTCTTCTTCGGTTATTCCGTTTTCACCTATAGTCACCACCTCTATTTTTAAATCATTTAACACCAGCCCTTTGTCTTTTTCTTTTCCGAAAATCATAGGCTCGCCATGTTCAACAAATAATTGTTTGTCTGCTCGTACTGCTTTATCAGTAAACTGAGTAAAACAACCATCATTAAAAATCACACAATTTTGAAGCACTTCAATCAAGGAAGTTCCTTTAAATTTTTCGGCTTCAATAAATAATTGTGTCATTTCTTTAGGTGTGTTACCACCTATTCTGGCAAAAAATCTACTATGAGCTCCAATGGCTAATTCTCCTGGTTGAAATGGGGGTTGTGTATTTCCGTAAGGAGAAGATTTGGTTTTTTGCCCTACTAACGACGTGGGAGAAAATTGCCCTTTGGTGAGTCCGTAGATTTCGTTATTAAAGAGAATAATATTAAGATCTAAGTTTCTTCTAAGTACGTGAATAAAATGGTTTCCACCTATTGCCATGGCATCTCCGTCTCCCGTGATTACCCATACACTAAGGTCTGGATTTGCCAATTTTACTCCTGAAGCAATTGCGGGAGCCCGACCATGGATTCCGTGCATTCCGTAAGTGTCCATATAGTAAGGAAAACGGGAAGAACATCCTATTCCTGAAATAAACACAACATCTTCTTTCTTTACGCCCATTTCGGGGAGTGCTTTTTGCATAGACCGTAAAATTACATAGTCATCACAGCCGGGGCACCACCTTACTTCTTGGTCGCTAACAAAGTCTTTAAAATTATATTTTTTTGCTACTGTATTTTCCATAATTATTGTAAAAGGTGTTTAAATTTCTCAATCAACTCATTGTTTCCAAAAGGTAATCCTTGTACTTTATTGAATTGAACAAAGTTGTAGTTGTTGAAATTAATTTTTAATACTTTGGCAAACTGTCCGTAATTGAGTTCGCAAACAACTATTTTTTTAAATCGTTTTAATAAATCTTCTGTGTTTTTTGGAAGTGGATTTATATAATTAAAATGAGCGAATCCAACGTTGTCATATCCGGCTTCATTCATTTCTTTTACTGCTGTGTGTAGTGAGCCATAAGTGCCTCCCCAACCTATAACCAGCAAATCACCTTCTTGAGCAAATTCCGGTTCAATTTCAGGAATAAAGTTTTGAACCCGCTTTACTTTTTCGGCTCTTATTTTGACCATATACTCATGATTTTCGGGAACATAAGATACATTTCCTGTTACTTTATCTTTTTCCAAACCACCAACCCGATGTTCTAAACCGGGAGTTCCGGGTATAGCCCAATCTCTAGCTAAGGTTTCGTCATCTCTATTATAAGGATGCCAGCTTTCATTAGCTTCTTTAATAATACGGTTCTTAATTGTTGGCATATCTTCTACGGTTTTTATTTTCCAAGGAGCTGAACCGTTGGCAATATATCCGTCTGTAAGTAAAACAACAGGAGTCATGTGTTCCAATGCTAGTTTTGCAGCAATAAAGGCGTAATCGAAACAATTAGCTGGCGTACTTGCCGCAATAACTATTACCGGACTTTCACCGTTTCTTCCGTACATAGCTTGTAACAAATCTGATTGTTCGGTTTTTGTAGGGAGTCCGGTTGAGGGTCCGCCTCGTTGAACATTTACTACTACTAAGGGTAATTCTACCATCATTGCGAGTCCCAATGCTTCTCCTTTCAGTGCCAATCCCGGACCTGAAGTTGTAGTGATTGCCAGATCACCAGCAAAAGAAGCCCCAATAGAGGAGGTTATTCCGGCGATTTCATCTTCCGCTTGAAAAGCTTTTACACCAAAATGTTTGTGCTTAACCATCTCGTGAAGAATATCGGTAGCAGGAGTAATAGGATAAGAACCTAAAAAGAGTTCTAAGCCTGATTTTTCGGCGGCAGCCAAGAACCCCCATGCCGTTGCGGTATTTCCCATGATAATACGATACGTTCCTTTAGCCATTTTAGCTGGTGAGATTGTATATGTATTTGGGATAAGTTCTAAGGTTTCTGCAAAATAATAACCGGCATTTAATACCTTTGTATTTGCTTCAATTATTTGAGGTTTTGATTTAAACTTTTTATGAAAAAAATCAATAGTATAATCCCTAGAACGGTCATACATCCAGTAAACCATTCCGAGGGCAAACATATTTTTGCTTCGGGTGATACTTTTATTATCTAGTCCCTCAACATCTTTTAACGCCTCTTTGGTAAGTGAAGTCATAGCAACTTCAATCACACGATAATTTTCTAAAGAACCATCTTCAAGCGGATTGGTTTCGTACAACGCTTTTTCAAGATTTTTTTTGGTAAAAGCATCGGTATCAACAATAATGGTATGCCCTGGTTTAACCGCACCAATATTTGTTTTTAATCCGGCAGGATTCATAGCAACTAATAGGTCAACATTATCACCGGGAGTGCTTATCTCTACACTTCCTATATGAACTTGAAAACCGGAAACACCATATAAGCTACCTTGAGGAGCTCTAATTTCTGAAGGGTAATTAGGGAATGTCGCCACATCATTACCAAACATGGCAGAGGTGTCTGTAAATTGTGTTCCGGTTAGTTGCATTCCGTCTCCCGAATCACCTACAAACCTAATAACGACAGCATCAATTACTTCTGGCTGTTGTTTTGTTTTAGTTGAACTCATAATTTTTTGAAAAATTTCTTTAAATTTAGGAAATTATTTAATATAAAAATAAAAATCCAAATGTATTTTAACAATTTCAATAAAATTATGACGTTTGTCACTTTATTTAAAAAAATAATTTATAGTTTAGCTTATTAATTTAAAATATTTTACCATGGCAATAATAATCACAGATGAGTGTATAAACTGCGACGCTTGTGTTGCTGAATGTCCTAACAATGCTATTTATGAGCCAGATCAAGAATGGTCTTATGCTGAAGGAACAGAACTTTCCGGAATGGTAACCCTTCCTAATGGAGAAGAAGTTGATGCTGATGCAATTAACGAACCTTTTTCCGACGAGTTTTATTTTATAGTAACCGACAAGTGTACCGAATGTAAAGGATTTCATGACGAACCTCAATGTGCCTCTGTGTGTCCGGTAGATTGTTGTGTTCCTGATGAAAACCATGTGGAGACGGAAGAACAATTACTGGCTAAAAAGGCGTGGTTACACAACGAATAATGTAGTTATATAAAAAGGAATTATTTTTTTGTGTCAAGGCGGGTAATGTCCTAAACCGGCATTTTTAAAAAATGACTAAAATTAAATGTTGATTATCAACAAATTATAAAATGAATAAGTCTCTTAATGGAGCCTTGTTCTATTTCTTTGAAATATTAAAATTCGTTAGGAGCTGTAAAAACTAGGTTTCTTTACACCTTATGTCCTAAATTGGCGCTTTAAAAAACCATGAATTGTTCGAAGTGTAATTCTTCAAATTATATTAAGAAGGGTTTACGAAATAATAAACAACGGTTTTATTGTAAAGATTGTAAAAAATATTTTCAATCAAGTTATAGTTATAAGGCTTATAAAGCAGGAATAAATTCACTATTAGTAAGTTTATTAAAAGAAGGCTGTAGTGTTAGGGGAATTTCAAGAGTATTAAAAATTTCTAAGGATACTGTTTTATCAAGAATTCTTAAAATTAGTAAACAGATTAAGAATCCATATTTCAATAAGTTTGGTTGTAAGTTTGAGATTGATGAAATTTGGAGCTTTATTGGAAACAAAACAAATGTTACTTGGATTACTTACGTTATAGAAAGAGAAAGCAAAAATGTCATTGATTTCTTTGTTGGCAAAAAAACAAAAAAAACAATTAGACCACTCATTCATAAAGTATTATTACTTGAACCAAATAGAATTTATACAGATAAATTAAATATTTACCCTTCACTTATTCCAAAAGAAATTCGTATACAATTTCAATATTGCACCAACAAAATTGAAAGAATGAATTTAACATTACGTACACATATTAAAAGATTAAGCAGGAAAACGATTTGTTTTTCGAGAGATAAAAAATATCTTGAAGCACATTTACGCATCTACTTTTGGGGATAGTGCCTGAAAAGCTACCCCAATTTATTTTTAACTTACACACTTTTTAGGATGGTGCCGGGCATTTACCAAAATCACTTCAAAATCGTCTTCCAAAACATTAAAAACGGGTTTCCAGTAAACTCTTGTACTCTCCATAGCTACGTGTGTTACTTTTTGGCTTTTGCACCAATCTCTTAAATCTGTCAATGAACTTGTGTAGGCTCCAAATTCACGAGTCTCGTACTCGTTATTGCTACTACGAACTGTTGCTACTATGATGTCTTTATGTACATCTATGCCACAGCCCACTTTTATTACCTGTGTGTATTCTATTGCTGCCATAGTAGCAAAGATATTTATTGCGGTGGGTATATTTGCTTATTTATGGAATTTCAAAATAAAAAGGCTTTTATGGTTATTAGCCACCTAAACAAAAAAAAAGATTGACTTATGCAAATTTTTTGGTAGTTTTTTTAAAAAACTGAAATTTACGGCATTACCTTACTTTAGGTAAGGTTTTTGTGATAGAAAAGAATTAAAATTTTTAGTTCTTACACAAGTTAGTAACGGTTTATTAATGAGTTTGGATGATTTTTTTATTCCTCATATTCTTGATATAAAAAATGATTGTAAGGAAACCGTTTTATGTGTATGGCTTTTACTTTATTATAAACGGTTTTTCTAAATTCCTCAAGGTTTTCTTTGTTTAATGCCGAGATAAAAACCGCATCTTGTTGCTTGTTCATCCACGTTTTTTTCCAATCTTGTAATGTGTTATGGGCTGTTGTTTTTTGGGTAACCAAATCGTCTTCATCTATGGTTTCGGGCGTATAGGCATCTATTTTATTAAACACCATTAAAACCGGTTTACCGGCAGCATTTATATCGTCTAAAATGGCATTTACAGATTCTATATGATGCTCAAAAGAAGGGTGCGAAATAGCAACAACATGAAGCAATAAATCGGCTTCCCGAACTTCGTCCAACGTACTTTTAAAAGACTCTACCAATTGAGTGGGAAGCTTGCGTATAAAACCTACCGTATCGGTTAACAAGAAAGGTAAATTTCCTATCACTACTTTTCGTACGGTGGTATCTAAGGTGGCAAATAGTTTGTTTTCGGCAAAGACTTTAGACTTACTAATGGCATTCATTAAGGTAGATTTTCCCACATTGGTATAACCCACTAAAGCAACACGTACCAAAGCACCCCGGTTGCCGCGTTGTACAGCCATCTGTTTGTCTATGGTAGCCAGTTTCTTTTTTAATAACGAAATTCTATCGCGTACAATACGGCGGTCGGTTTCAATTTCGGTTTCACCCGGTCCGCGCATTCCTATACCTCCACGTTGCCGCTCTAGGTGCGTCCACAATCCGGTAAGTCGGGGTAGTAAATATTGGTATTGTGCCAGTTCTACTTGAGTGCGAGCATAGCTGGTTTTAGCTCGTTGTGCAAAAATATCGAGAATAAGATTGGTTCGGTCTATGATTTTTACTTGTAAAATACGTTCGATATTTTTTTGCTGTGCCGGACTTAATTCGTCATCAAAAATAGCTACCGAAACATCGTTTTCTTCAATGTAAACTCTAATTTCTTCAATTTTTCCGGTTCCAATAAACGTTTTTGGATTGGGGATATCCATTTTCTGAACAAACCGTTTTAACACTTCGGCTCCTGCGGTATGAGCAAGAAATTCCAACTCGTCCAGATATTCTTTAGATTTAACAGCGTCTTGTTTTTGAGTAATTATTCCTACTAAAATCGCTTTTTCGTATGCTATGTTGTTTTTTTCTATCATAATTTACATCTGCAAAGGTAAGAATAAGAAGTGAGTTTAAAAGTACTATTATTTTGTAGTCAATTCTGTTAGTAATACGTTATATTTGTTTTGAATTATATAGTTAAAAATGTACACTTCAAAAGAGTTTAATTACTTCACATTTGCGTTTTACAACCTTGAAAATTTATTTGATACGGTAAATAATCCCAACACATTGGATGATGATTTTACACCCGAATCTGATAAAGAATGGAATCAAGAAAAGTATGCCAATAAACTACAAAAACTCGCCCGGGTTATTTCTCAAATCGGTTTTGAGGAAATTAATCATCCTCCGGTTTTAATTGGGGTAGCCGAAGTAGAAAACAAAAAAGTTTTGGAAGATTTAACAAATACCGGTTTTTTAAAAGATAAAGATTACGGTTTTGTACATTTTAATTCCCCCGATGAACGCGGTATCGATACCGCACTATTATACCGAAAAAAATACAGTAGCGTTTTAGAAAGTAAAACCTTTGAACTTCTGGTAAATAACACAGAGGGCGAAAGAGATTATACTCGAGATGTTTTATATGTAAAACTCTGCCTTCAAAAACAAACGGTACACCTTTTAGTAAATCATTGGCCCTCACGGCGAGATGGCGCCGAAAAAACTTCGTATAAAAGAGAAACAGCCGCACGTAAAAATATCGAGATTATTTCTGCTATACTAAATGAAGATTCACAAGCAAAAATTGTGGTCATGGGCGATTTTAATGACGACCCAAAAAGTAAAAGCATACAACTACTCAGTAACGATTTGTTGTACAACCCAATGGAACTACTTTTAACCAAATACGAAGGAAGTTTAAATTACCGTGGCGAGTGGAATTTATTTGACCAAATTATGGTTTCTACTAATTTTTTACAACAACATGGTAACGTCTTCCGGTTTGAAGAAGCTAAAATTTTTGATAAAAAATTGGTTCAAGAATATTCCGGAAAGTACAAAGGAAATCCTTATAGAACCTATGTAGGAAATAAATATTTAGGTGGTTATAGCGATCATTTTCCGGTATATGGTATTTTTTCGATAAAAAAAGATGAACAATAAGCCCGCAACTCTTACCGAAATCTTTTTGCAGAGCAAGAAAGAAACACTTTACAAGCAACTGTTATTACAATTAAATAAAGATTTTGCAAGAGCAGGGATAGACGTTGTTTTACAGCCAAACCTAGCTACTAATGATTTAACAAAACAGCTTGTTAGGATAATAGATAAAACCATTCATCATGATTTTTCAACATTTTTAAATCTATTGTATGCCATTGATGTTTCTGAAGAAAAAATAAGACAACTTATTACCAAAGACACAACCCTTTACATTGAAAAAGTGACCTACCTAATTGTATTTAGGCAGTGGCAAAAAGTATGGATGCGAAACAGGTATCGCACAAACTAATGCTTTTTTAACATTAAAAATAAACCCTCACAAAGGGCAAGAAAGCACTTGCGTAAATGCTTTTGTTTTTATCATACAACACATCATATCGCATTCCAAAAGTAACACCTCCGGATCGATAACCAGCTCCCAAAAACAACGCCGGATATAAATAATTATCGTTAGCCAGACCTAAATTGGTTTCATATTTTCGGTTAACATTAAGTGCTTCAAACTCGGCAGAAAGTTGCAACGCATCAATAACATTAAAAAGCGAAATAATACTTCCGCCAAGTATGGTAGAACTGTACACGTTTTTTTGTTTGTTATAAGTGCCGTTTAATCCCAACCCAACCGAAATTTTTTTGTTTACATCATAAACAGCGCTCGGTGCCAACGTCCCGCTAAAAAATCCGTCGCCAAAACTAAGCCCTATACCACCACCAAACCGTACATGCGACCAAAAGTTAGATTTTTGTTTTTCTTGCGATAGAATAGTTGAAGAAAAAACACCCATAAAAAATAACACAAGAACAATCCTTGTTTTTAAAAAAGAAGTTTTCATTTACTTGAAAATTTGTTTTACAGTGCTAAATATACAAAACAAATCTCATCGGTTTATAGATTTATTGTATTTTTGCAACGTTTTATTTAACAAATAGTACTTAGTTTCCGATTTATGGATAAATATTCGTTTCTCAATGCCGTACACCCGGAGTATCTGGCAGAATTGTATGATAAATACCTTACCTATCCGGATAGTATAGAACCCAGCTGGAGAGCCTTTTTTCAAGGATTTGATTTTGGTATTGAAAACGGCACACTAGAAGAATTAGGCATTTCTCAACAAATCCCCGAACGCGTAACCAAAGAGTTTAAAGTAATTAAACTTATTGACGGCTACCGTACTAGAGGGCACTTATTTACAAAAACCAATCCGGTGCGTGACCGAAGAAAGTACACGCCAACCTTGGATATCGAAAATTTTGGGTTAACCAAAGAAGACTTGCCACTAAAATTTAAAGCCGGAGAAATTATAGGTATTGGAGAAGCTCCCTTGAAAAAAATAATTTCTCACCTAGAGCGCATTTATTGTGATTCTATTGGGGTTGAATATATGTACATCAGACAACCGGAGGTAATTGATTGGATTCAAAATAGATTAAATATAAACGATAATCACCCTCGATTTACTCCCGAACAAAAAATTCACCTCCTCAATAAACTAACAGAAGCTGTTGCGTTTGAAAACTTTCTTCACACCAAATATGTTGGGCAAAAGCGTTTTTCACTCGAAGGAGGAGAAAGTTTTATTCCGGCACTGGATGCGCTTATTGAAAAAGCGGCAAGAAAAGGTGTAAAAGAGTTTGTGATGGGTATGGCACACCGTGGTCGTCTAAGTACTTTAACCAATATTTTTGGGAAAAGAGCGATGGATATCTTTAGCGAATTTGACGGGAAAGACTATGCCCAAGATATTTTTGATGGAGATGTAAAATATCACTTAGGCTGGACATCAAATCGCACTACCGATAACAGAAACGACATTCAACTCAACATTGCTCCCAATCCTTCCCATCTAGAAGCCGTAGGTGCTGTGGTAGAGGGAATTAGCAGGGCTAAACAAGACAGAAAATACCAACCGGACGCCAAAAAAGTGCTTCCTATTGTTGTGCATGGTGATGCCGCTATTGCAGGGCAAGGTGTCGTTTACGAAGTAATACAAATGGCTCAATTAGACGGTTATAAAACCGGAGGAACCATTCATATTGTGATTAATAATCAAATAGGCTTTACTACAAATTACCTAGATGGCAGATCCTCTACTTATTGCACAGATGTAGGAAAGGTAACTCTCTCTCCGGTACTTCACGTTAATGCCGATGATGTTGAAGCAGTCGTACACGCTATGTTTTTTGCATTGGATTTTAGAATGGAATTTGGAAAAGATGTATTTATTGATTTATTAGGCTACCGAAAATATGGTCATAACGAAGGAGATGAACCACGCTTTACCCAACCCAAACTCTACAAAGCAATTGCAAAACATCCTAATCCCCGTGACATCTATGCCGAAAAACTGATTAAAGAAGGTATTATTGATAAGAAACTTGTCAAACAGTTGGAAGAAAAATACAAGAACAAACTGGAAGAAAATCTCGAAGATTCCCGCAAACAATCCAATACCGTCATTACCGAAATAATGAAAGACGAGTGGGAAGGGTTTCAGTTTGGCAATAAAGAAGATATGCTTCAAGAAATAGACACTTCTTTTGATATAAAAGAATTGGATAAAATAGCTGAAGCAATAACTCAACTTCCACAAGACAAGAAATTCCTTAGAAAAATTGTTCGCCTTATTGAAGCACGTAAAAAAATGTATTTTGAAACCAACGCATTAGACTGGGCAATGGGTGAAATGCTAGCTTACGGCACACTTCTCAAAGAAGGATTTGATGTAAGAATTAGCGGACAAGATGTAGAACGAGGAACTTTTTCGCATCGCCACGCCGTTATTAAAGCAGAAGAAAGCGAAGAAGAAATCATTTTGCTTAATAAACTAAAAAATCAAAAAGGGAAATTTTATATTTATAACTCGTTGCTGTCTGAATATGGAGTCGTTGGGTTTGAATATGGGTACGCAATGGCAAGCCCCAAAACCCTCACTATTTGGGAAGCGCAATTTGGAGATTTTAGCAACGGAGCACAAATCATGCTCGATCAATACATTTCTGCAGCAGAAGACAAATGGAAATTGCAAAACGGTCTGGTTATGCTTCTTCCTCACGGGTACGAAGGTCAAGGAGCCGAACATTCTTCGGCTCGTATCGAACGTTACCTTCAACTTTGCGCCAGAGATAATATGTTTGTTGCCAATTGTAGCACACCGGCAAATATGTACCATATTTTACGCCGTCAAATGAAAGTAAATTACCGTAAACCGCTTATTGTTTTTACACCAAAAAGCTTGCTACGACACCCCAAAGTTGTTTCTTCAAAAGAAGAGTTTGCCAACGGCAGTTTTAAAATGCTTATGGATGATAATACCATCAAACCCGAAAAAGTAAAATCATTAGTATTTGTTTCGGGAAAATTTTATTACGATTTACTCGAAAAAAGACTAGAACTCAAACGAAATGATGTTGCATTGGTACGTTTAGAACAACTATTCCCTTTGCCAAAAGATCAAATTAGAGCACTAATTGCCAAATACAAAAATGCAAACGATGTGGTTTGGGCGCAAGAAGAACCCAGAAATATGGGAGCTTATTCACATTTATTATTGCACTTAGAAGAAGCAAAAAACTTTAGAGTATGTAGCAGAAGATTGTATTCTGCTCCTGCATCCGGAAGTGCGTTACGCTCAAAAAGAAGACACGACAAAGTAATAGAAAGTGTATTTAATAAACCAACATAAATCAAAGAAAAGAAAATATAACGATATGACTTTAGAAATGAAAGTTCCCTCACCGGGAGAGTCCATCACCGAAGTAGAAATAGCACAATGGCTGGTAGAAGATGGCGATTGGGTAGAAAAAGACCAACCCATTGCCGAAGTAGATAGCGACAAAGCTACGCTTGAATTACCGGCTGAAGAAAGCGGTGTTATTACACTTAAAGCAGAAGAAGGTGACGTGGTTGCTGTGGGTGACGTAGTTTGTCTTATCGACACCGAAGCAAAAAAACCCGAAAGTGTTTTAACAAAAGAAACGACTAAACTCGATTCTGAAAACCCAAAACAAGAAGCACCCAAACAAGAATCGGAAAAACAAAATTATGCAACCGGAACTCCATCGCCTGCCGCACGAAAAATTATTGAAGAAAAAAAATTAGACGTTTCTCAAATAAAAGGAACCGGTAAAGACGGTAGAATCACTAAAGCAGATGCGCTTAATGCAACGCCTTCTATGGGAACCCCCGGAACAGGAAAACGAACTTCTACTCGCAAAAAACTATCTATGCTACGACGTAAAGTAGCCGAAAGATTGGTAGCTGCCAAAAACCAAACAGCCATGCTTACCACGTTTAACGAGGTAAATATGCAACCCATTTTTGATATTAGAAAACAATACAAAGAAACCTTTAAAGAAAAACACGGTGTTAGTCTTGGCTTTATGTCATTTTTCACAAAAGCTGTGGTAAGAGCATTAGACTTATATCCCGATGTTAACTCGATGATAGACGGCGATTATAAAATAACCTACGACTTTAAAGATATTTCTATTGCAGTTTCTGGACCCAAAGGATTAATGGTACCGGTAATTAGAAACGCAGAAAATCTAAGTTTTAGAGGCGTAGAAAGCGAAGTAAAGCGTTTGGCAGTACGTGCAAGAGACGGACAGATTACGGTAGATGAAATGACCGGCGGAACCTTTACCATTTCTAATGGAGGCGTTTTTGGTAGTATGCTATCCACTCCTATTATCAATCCCCCGCAAAGTGGTATTCTCGGAATGCATAATATTGTGGAGCGTCCTGTGGCAATAAACGGAAAAGTTGAAATTAAACCCATTATGTATGTCGCTTTGTCTTATGACCACCGAATTATCGACGGGCGTGAATCTGTTGGATTTCTTGTAGCTGTAAAAGAAGCTCTTGAAAATCCGGTAGAATTATTAATGAACGGCGATATTAAAAAAGCCTTAGAACTCTAAGAGATTTTTTTGAAAACTAAATTTGATTTCAATTTTTAATTGATAATTGAAAACAAATTCGTTCTAAAAACTTTTGTTAAATGAAACGAATCGTAACCGTCGATGATTTCTTAGATGCCTATTTAAAAAGCAAGCAAAGAGGGTTGCGTTTTTTAGTATCAAAATTTACGTTTTCAAAAAAAAACAGAACGGTAAGCGCATTTAATGAAACCGCCCATTTAAGTTCAAATTGGTGGACTATTCCTTATGTTACGCAACGCTGGAACCGCCTAATAACCGGTGACAAATCAATTGATTACCGAAATTTTTTGGTTCAAGAAGTTTTAAAAAACAAAAAAGACGTAAAACTACTTTCACTTGGCACAGGAACGTGTAGCAACGAAATTGCATTAGCAAAAAATAAAGTGTTTGGTAACATAACCTGTGTTGACCTTACCCAATATAGGCTTTCGCAAGCAAAAAAAAATGCTGCTAATGAAGGATTAAACAACCTAACGTTTATTTGTTCGGATATAGAAAATTATTCATTTCCCGAAAACCATTTTGATGTTGTCTTATTTAATTCTTCTTTACACCATTTTAAGAATGTTGACCAATTACTATCAACAAAAATCAATAAATGCCTAAAAGATTCAGGATTACTCGTTGTTAATGAATATGTAGGACCTACCAGACTACAATTTCCAAAAAATCAGTTAAAAGAAATTAATCGGGCACTTAAAATAATTCCTAAAAAATATAGGCAGCGATATAAAACAACGCTTACAAAAAATTTCTTTACCGGACCCGGATTGCTGAGAATGATACTAGCAGACCCTTCAGAATGTATTGATTCAAGTAGTATCTTGCCTGCAATTCACACACATTTTAAAACGGTGATAGAGAAACCGTATGGAGGAAATATAATTATGAATGTTTTAAAAGATATTTCTCATCATTTTATTGAACTTAACGACGAAAAAAAGGCAATTCTCGACGAACTTTTCCGTTTTGAAGACAATTATTTAAAAAATAATGACTCGGATTTTGTTTTTGGCGTTTATAAAAAACAGTAATATCAAAAGGAATTATTTTTTTTCTGTATCTTACAAACACCTAAAATAATAAAAGGGTTCTCTCGTGTAAGCTAATTACCGGTTTAAATTTATGAAGCAAAAACACCCTAACGTATCGGCAAAAAAACACCTTGGTCAACATTTTTTAAAGGATAAAAATATTGCCCGAAAAATAGCAAACACCTTAACCTTAAGCTCCTATAAAAATGTTTTGGAAATAGGTCCCGGAATGGGCGTGCTTACTCAATTTATTTTGGAAAAAAACTTAAATGTTTCAGTAATGGAAATCGATACCGAATCGGTTGTCTATTTAGAAACACATTTTAACCCCTCCTTGCTTCAAATTATTCCTGCCGATTTTTTAAAATACAATTTAGATTTGGTTTTTCCCAACCAACCTTTTGCCATAACCGGTAACTTTCCGTATAACATTTCTACACAAATTGTTTTTAAAACATTAGAAAATCGACATCGAATCCCTGAGTTTACCGGTATGTTTCAAAAAGAAGTCGCTCAGCGTATTTGCCAAAAAGAAGGAAGTAAAACCTACGGAATTTTATCGGTTTTAACCCAAGCATTTTACAAGGCAGAATATCTTTTTACGGTGCCTCCTACGGTTTTTAATCCGCCGCCAAAAGTAGATAGCGGAGTTATTAGGCTGCAACGAAAAGAGGATTTTTTTCTTCCGTGTGATGAAAAATTATTTTTTAAGGTAGTAAAAACCGCTTTTGGTCAACGAAGAAAAACACTTAGAAATAGTTTAAAAACTTTCAATCTTCCCGATAAATTAAAAGAAGATAGTATCTTTGGGCTTCGTCCCGAACAACTATCGGTCGAGCAGTTTATTAATTTGACCAAAAAAATTGAAAACCAATGCAGTTTCAATTAACAAAAGATTTTTTACAACAGGTTGAAGAGCTCATTTCTAAAAAAGACGGAAGAGGGTTAAAAAACCTTTTGCATGACCTTCACTTCGCCGATATTGCCGAAATACTTGAAGATTTAAAACCCGATGATGCAACGTATTTAATAAAATTATTAGAAAGCGATATTACTTCCGAAGCATTAATGGAAGTAGATGAAGATGTTAGGGAAAAGATTTTTGAAAAACTTTCGCCCAAAGAAATTGCCAAAGAAATTGAAGAAATGGACACCGATGACGCTGCCGACGTAGTAGCCGAACTCGATGAACATATTCAAAAAGAGGTAATTAAGAAAATTGAAGACAAAGACCATGTAGAAGATATTGTCGAGCTACTTAATTATCCCGAAGATTCTGCAGGTAGTTTTATGGCAAAAGAACTGGTAAAAGTAAAAGATACTTGGACGGTTGCCGGATGCGTTAGAGAAATGCGAAGACAAGCAAAAAATGTTACCCGCGTACACTCGGTTTATGTAGTAGATAAAGACGAAAAACTTTTGGGAAGACTCTCGCTTAAAGACCTTTTAACAGCCGACGAAAAAGCCAAAATAAAAGATATTTACATCCCAAAAGTAGATTACGTAACGGTTTATACAGATATTGAAGAAGTAGCTCGTATTATGCAAAAATACGATTTGGGAGCCATCCCCGTAGTAGATGAAAATGGCGTATTAGTTGGGCGTATTACCATAGACGATATTGTAGATTATATTAAAGAAGAAGCCGAAAAAGATTACCAACTTGCTGCCGGTATTACCGATGACGTAGAAGCCGATGATACTATCTGGGAACTCATGCGTGCTCGTTTACCTTGGTTATTTCTTGGACTGTTAGGAAGTTTATGCAGCGTGTATATTTTAAAAAGTTTTGGTAACGGAGGAGCACTTTCTGCCTACCCGCAACTATTTTTCTTTACCCCATTAATTGCTGCGGTTGCCGGAAATGTAGGCGTTCAATCCAGTGCCATCATTGTACAAGGTTTGGCAAACGGAACCGTAAGAGGTAGTGTAATAAAACGATTGTTAAAAGAAGTAGGGCTTAACTTAGTTAACGGGCTGTTTTTAGGTTCTATTGTCTTGCTGTTTAATATCTCTTTAGGGTATGCTATTCTGGTAAGTCTCTCCATCGCAATTTCTATGCTTGCTGTTATTATAATTGCCTCGTTAATAGGTACTTTTGTTCCGTTATTTCTCGAAAAAAAAGGGATAGACCCTGCCATTGCAACAGGACCTTTTATTACTACCAGTAACGATATTCTGGGAGTGTTAATTTTCTTTACTATCGCACAGTTAATTTTAGGATTTTGAAAAACAATACCTTTATTCAAAAAATAACCGTTCAACCCAAACATATTGATGATTTAGATCACGTAAACAATCTAATCTATTTACAATGGTGTCTAGATGCTGCTAAAGCTCATTGGATTAGTAAAACTACTCCCGAACAACGACAAAAACATGTTTGGGTTGTCTTAGAACACATCATTTCATATAAATCTCCTGCATTTTTAGGACAGAAACTAACGCTAAAAACTTGGGTGCAAAAATGCGAAAGGGTTAAAAGTTTTCGCAACTACCAAATTAGTAATGCTAAAACCAACAAACTACTGATAGAAGCCCAAACTATTTGGTGTTTGTTACATACTGAAAGTAAAAAACCCGCTAAAATTACCAAAGAAATTCGTAACTTGTTTAACTAAATCAAGTAGTTGTGAAAATCCTTCATCTCGATAAAAACCATCCTATAATGCTTCAACAATTAGCGGAAGCCGGGTTTTTTAATGATGAAAATTACACCGCTTCAAAATCAGAAATCGAGAAAATCATTTCAAAGTATGACGGCATTGTGATTCGTAGCAGGTTTAAAATCGACAAATCCTTTATTGATAATGCCAAAAACCTAAAGTTTATTGCTCGTGTAGGTGCCGGACTGGAAAGCATTGATACAGAATATGCAAAACAAAAAGGAATTTACCTAATTTCTGCTCCCGAAGGAAACCGTAATGCCGTAGGCGAACACACCTTAGGAATGATACTTTCTTTGTTTAACAAACTCAATAAAGCCGATAAGGAGGTTAAACAAGGGCTTTGGAAACGGGAAGATAACAGAGGAATAGAACTAGATGGTAAAACTGTAGGAATAATAGGCTATGGTAATATGGGAAAAGCATTTGCTAAAAAGCTACAAGGATTTGATACGAAAGTAATTTGCTATGATATAAAAGAAAATATAGGCGATAAAAACGCAAAGCAAGTATCGTTACGCGAGTTGCAAGCACAAACAGATGTACTAAGTTTGCACACACCTTGGACACCGCTTACGCATAAAATGGTAAACAAGGCGTTTATTGATGCTTTTTTAAAACCCTTTTGGTTGTTTAACACCGGTAGAGGAAAAAGTGTGGTTACAAAAGATCTGGTAGAAGCCCTTAAAAACGGAAAAATTTTAGGAGCCGGATTAGATGTAATGGAATACGAAAAAAGCTCGTTTGAATCGCTTTTTTCTTCGAAACTACCCAAAGAATTTTCAGAATTGCTACAATTTAATAATGTTTTATTAACACCACACGTTGCAGGATGGACGGTTGAAAGCAAACAAAAATTAGCACAAGTAATAGCAACAAAAATCATTAAAAATTTCAAGTCTTGAAAAAACGAATACCCGGAATAGAAGAGCTTTTTTTTAAAATCATTGCTGGATAAATAGTAGAGTTTGATTATGGTAAGTTTGCTTGGATAATAGACCCCGAAGGAAATAAAATTGAACTTTGGGAACCAATAGATAGTGCATTTTTATAATTTTTACTAATTTTACAGAATCAACATATAAAATTATTACAACCATGAGTGACGAAAACAACAACAATAACCCAAAAGAAACCGTTGAAAATCTTAAAGAAGAAGCAAAAAGTACGGTTAACGAAATAAAAGAAGGTTGGAACGAAGTAACCAACAGCGGCGAAAATAAAAAAGTCCTAGCCGGAATTTTAGGAATATTATTAGGTGGATTTGGAATTCATAAGTTTTATCTAGGTTATAACAAAGAAGGGCTTATTCAATTAGTTTTAACCTTTATAACTTGTGGAGCGGCAAGTATTGTAGGCTTAATAGAAGGTATTATCTATCTTACAAAAAGCGATGATGAGTTTTATCAAACGTATCAAGTAGGTAAAAAACCTTGGTTCTAAAATTCAATTCAAATTTATTTTCAAAAAAACCTTTGACAAAAACTAATGTCAAAGGTTTTTTAGTTTATTAAGATTACTTATACTTTATTTAAAAGCATTGAGTCCGGTAATATCGAATCCGGTAATAAGCAAATGAATATCGTGTGTGCCTTCATAGGTAATAACACTTTCCAAATTCATAGCGTGTCGCATAATAGGATACTCTCCGGTAATTCCCATACCTCCAAGCATTTGACGGGCTTGGTGGGCAATATTTAATGCCATTTCTACATTATTTCTTTTTGCCATAGAAATTTGAGCAGAGGTAGCTTTGCCTTCATTTCGTAGCACTCCCAAACGCCAAGTTAATAACTGGGCTTTGGTAATTTCGGTAATCATCTCGGCAAGTTTCTTTTGTTGAAGCTGAAAACCACCAATGGGTTTTCCAAACTGAATACGCTCTTTACTGTAACGCAAAGCCGTGTCGTAACAATCCATTGCAGCACCAATGGCTCCCCAAGCAATACCGTATCGAGCAGAATCCAAGCAACCCAAAGGTGCGCCAAGTCCCGATTTATTAGGTAAAAGGTTCTCTTTAGGTACTTTTACATTATCAAATATTAACTCGCCGGTTGCAGATGCTCGTAACGACCATTTATTGTGTGTTTCGGGAGTAGAGAAACCTTCCATTCCACGTTCAACAATTAATCCCCAAATTCTACCTTCTTCGTTTTTAGCCCAAACCACAGCAACATCGGCAAAGGGAGCGTTGCTTATCCACATTTTGGCTCCATTAAGTAAATAATGGTCGCCCATGTCTTTAAAATTGGTAACCATTCCTCCCGGATTAGAACCATAATCGGGTTCGGTAAGACCAAAACATCCTATGTATTCGCCACTGGCTAATTTGGGCAAGTATTTTTTACGTTGTTCTTCGTTACCGTATTTCCAAATGGGATACATAACCAAAGAAGATTGTACACTTGCCGTACTTCGTACTCCGCTATCACCACGTTCAATTTCTTGCATTATTAAACCGTAGGAAATTTGGTCAAGACCTGCACCACCGTATTCAACGGGTATGTAAGGACCAAAAGCACCAATTTCTGCCAATCCTTTTACAATTTGTTTAGGAAATTCGGCACGTTGAGCATATTCTTCAATAATGGGAGAAACTTCTCGTTTTACCCATTCTCGGGCAGCATCGCGCACTAATTTATGTTCTTCGGTGAGTAGCTCATCTACATTATAATAATCGGGAGCTTCAAATAAGTCGGGTTTCATAAAATTTAATTTAGACTACAAATGTAAAAATCGAAATGGGATTGTCCTACATTTTTAGGTAAAAATCGGCAACTAGCTTTTTATATTCATCGGTGTATTTATGCCTTTCTATTTCTATCGTTACTATTTCAGTTTCAGGTGTCTTTTCTTGAAAAGAAAATTGAAGCAACGAACGTTTAACAGACGATTTAGGACTTCCTTTTACGTGGCATTTTCGGTTTATATACAATTGATATGAAGAGGCAATTTGTATAAATTTTTCTTCTTCAGCATAAGGGATAATCGTGCTAAAGCTTCCTTTTTTATCCAACAACTTTGCAACGCTATACAACAAGTGGCTAAAGGGCAGTGCTTCTTGAAAACGAGCCGTTTTTCGAGCCTGATTTTCAGGTTTGTATGCATCAGAATAAAATGGGGGATTAGAAACAATAAGGTCATAAGACGCTTCATCCCATTCTTGTGCAAACTCAATGAGAGATGCATGGTAACAGAATAATCTATCGTTCCAAGGAGAGTTTTCAAAATTTTCTACACATTGTTCATAGGCATTGTTATCAATCTCAACCGCATCAATGAGTTGGGCTTGGCTGCGTTGTGCCATCTGAAGTGCAATTATGCCGGTTCCGGCTCCAATATCTAAGATAGTATTAGGTTTGTTTTTTAAGGATGTCCAAGCACCTAACAAAACACCATCGGTACCAATTTTCATGGCGCAGCGATCTTGATTAACGGTAAATTGTTTAAATTGAAAAGATTTTGCCATAATCTTGGAAATAGAATTAAAGATATAATTCTATTAATCCTTCTGGAGTATCTAACAGAATGGTTTTATTTTTTCTATCTACTTCCTTTATAAAATCATCTAAGATAGGAATTAATACTTGCGTCCCGTTGTTATCAATTTCAAAAAGGGCTTGAGCAGTACTATCGTTTACTCCGGAAATGGTTCCCACTTCTCCAAAACGGGAATCGATTACGGTAAACCCAATAATTTCGTGGTAATAAAATTGATTTCCGGTGAGCTTGGGTAGTAATTCTAACGGAAGGTATAAATGGGCTCCCAATAGGGTGTCTGCATCCTCATCTGTAGAAACATCTTCAAACTTAACACGAAGCAGTGTGGATTTATGAAGAACACTTTTTTCAATAAAAAATGGAATCAACTTTTTGTTTATTTCAACAAAAACCGATTCCATTCCTTCGTAAATTTCAGGGGCGTCTGTATCTAATTTGATGAGTAGTTCCCCTTTAAAACTATATTTTTTCACCACTTTGCCCAAGTAGAAACAATTCTCCTTTTGCATGGTGATTTTTTTATTCTTCTTCTTTAGTAGCTTCTTCAGCTTTGGCTTCAGTAGTTTCTTCAACTACTTCTTCCGGAGTTGCTTCGGCGATACGTGCATCATTAATTGCTTTTTCGGCTTCTAATGCTTTTGCGTCTATAGCTGCTTGAGTGTCATTTAATTTTGTGCGTTTTGCATTAATTGCTTTTTCTTTTTCGGCAACCCAAGCTTGAAATTTTTCTTCGGCCTGTTCTTCGGTTAACGCACCTTTTTTAACACCTCCTTTTAAGTGTTTTTTAAGCAATACTCCTTTGTAGGAAAGAATGGCTCTGGCAGTATCTGAAGGCTGTGCACCATTTTCTAACCAAGTTACTGTACCATCAACATTAATGTTAATTTCGGCAGGATTTACGTTAGGATTATAGGTTCCTAATTTTTCAAGAAATTTTCCGTCTCTTTTTGAGCGAGCATCGGCTGCTACAATCCAATAAAATGGTTTTCCTTTTTTTCCGTGTCTTTGTAATCTAATTCTAACAGGCATAATTTAATTAATTTTTGAGGTACCCGACCTCAGGTTTATAATTTTTTGAGCTGGCAAAGATACCATATTTTTGAACTAATGCTCAATAGTTTGGTATTTTTTTTTACATTTGTCGCTAACCTATTTGTGATTTTACCATTATGAGAAAGATTTTCCCCATTTTGTTTCTTTTTATTTCTGTTTTTTATGCGTGCGATAATGTTGAAACGAATACAGCATCATTACAAGCCAATATCGACGATTATTTTTATAAAGCCGATGCAACTATTGCTACTAAGCACCAAGATAACAGCTATACAATAATAGGAACTTCGAACGACCAAAAGTTTACCTTACATATAACAAATCCTCAAGCAAATGAGTATCCGGTTGGTGGAGGTTCAGATAATTGGGCTTCTTATGAAGATGAAAACGGAAATGTATATTCTACCATTCCTGACGGAGAAGGTGCCATTACCGTAACCTCTTGGGACACCAGTTTTAAAACCTTAACAGGAAATTTTAATCTTACACTTATTTTGCCCGGAATAGACACGCTTACGGTTTCTCAAGGATTGTTTTATGAAGTTCCTTATGGTTTTGGGGTAGATCCCTCTATTCCTGTAAATGCGGGAACCGTGATTGGGAAAATAGATGGCGTTTCCTTTTCTCCGGTAACAGTAAGTGCTACAGACACCGGTAATAACATTGCTATTGTTGCAGCAGGAGCAACTTATACCATAACATTAACATTACCTAATGATATATTAGAAGGAACCTACTCAATTCCTTCAAACGGAATAACGGCAACACTTTCGGATGGAAATTTTTCCGAAACAGCAACAAGCGGCGTTACAGTTGTAGTAGAAAATGACACTTCGTTTAAACTAATTAAAGGTACTTTTTCGTTTACTACCGAGAATCATGAGGTTACATTCGGACAGTTTAATGTAGGATATTAATTGCTATTATTTCTCAATTCTTCCTTCATTTTGTTTTACAAATACACTCCATCCAGTGTAATTTTTTCCCGTTGAAATTTTACCGCTATTGTAAAAATGACAAACTGCAGCGGCAAGACCATCGGTACTATCTAAGTTTTTAGGAAGAGTTTTTAAGTCTAATAAACTCTGCAACATTTTAGCAACTTGTTCTTTGCTGGCATTTCCGTTTCCGGTTATTGCCATTTTAATTTTTTTTGGCGAATATTCGGTGATTGGTATTTGACGCGACAAACCCGCAGCCATTGCAACACCTTGTGCACGACCTAACTTTAACATAGATTGTACGTTTTTACCAAAAAAAGGTGCTTCGATGGCAATTTCGTCAGGATGATGCGAATCGATAAGTTGAACGGTTCGCTCAAAAATGTATTTCAATCGCACATAATGATCGTCGTATTTTGATAATTGAAGTTCGTTAAGCAATAAGAGTTCCATTTTTTTTCTCACTACTTTAATAAGTCCAAAACCCATAATAGTTGTACCCGGATCAATTCCTAAAATAATTTTTTCGGTATTCATAATGCCTTCCGCCTTAAGTTCGTTATTTTCGCTTTTTATGAAAAAAACACCAGACAAAGTTAGACAATATTTGTGGGTAGTAGTAAAAATTATTATTTTATGTGCTACCGGTTGGTTTGTTTATCATAAAATTGTAGGTAGTTCGGTATCATTAAAAAATGTGCTTTTTTTAATTAAGAAACCCTATTCTCAAATCATTATTTGGTTGGTTGTTTTGTTGTTTTTTACCTCTTTAAATTGGTTTTTTGAAATTTTAAAATGGAAAATACTCGTACAAACAGTAAAGCCCATTTCTTTTTCTGAAGCTGCCAAACAAAGCCTTTATGCTCTTACGGTATCACTAGCCACACCCAATCGAATTGGCGAATACGGAGCCAAAGCATTTTTTTTTAAGTATGAAAAAAGAAAAGAAGTGTTGTTGTTAACCTTTTTTTCCGGTATCTCACAAATGATGATAACGGTTTTTTTTGGAATTATAGGAGTGATTATTATGAGTCAAAAATTCATGCTTATTATTAATAGAAATCATCTGTTTTGGTTTTTTTTAATCTTATTTCTTCTCATAATTTTTTCATTTATTTTTAGAAAAAAGCAACTCCTTTTTAAAGGACTCTCTGTAAAAGTAGTTTTTAATAAAGTTAACTCTTTTTCTAAAGCAATATGGATAAAGACCATTGGTTATTCGTTTTTAAGATACATTATTTTTAGCTGTATGTTTTATATTGTATTACGGTTTTACCATGTTCCGCTTTCTTTTTTAGAAGCAATGCCTATTATTTTTACCACCTACCTATTGGTGTCTGTTATTCCTTCTTTTTTTATATTAGACGTCGTAGTAAGAGGTGGTGTGGCAATTTTTTTGTTTGGTTTAGCCGGCATTCCGGAAACCGAAGTAGCTGTTGCCGTATTAACTATGTGGATTTTTAATTTTGTTCTTCCGGCAATACTAGGAGGTTATTTCATGTTTAGCTACCAACCTTTAAAAAAATGATACTAATTGGAGTTCTATTATTGGTAAGTTATGTTTCTGCTTTGTTGTGGTTGTTAACCGGATATAATAAAGTTTCTCAATATGGTTTAAAATCGAATAAACCCAAGACTGCATTTAGTATAATTATTCCGTTTAGAAATGAAGCCGAAAATCTTCCGGATTTGTTAAACGCTCTTTCTAATATTAATTATCATAGTGCGTTATTTGAAGTTATTTTTATAGACGACGATAGCCAAGATCTTTCAGCAAACATTATTGAAGACTATAAATCTTCCTTTAAATTTTCCATTTTAAAAAACAAAAGAATTTCCGGTTCACCTAAAAAAGATGCTATTACATTAGGTGTAAAAAATGCAAAACACGACTGGATACTTACCACCGATGCCGATTGTACCTTACCAAAAAATTGGCTCCTAGCCTACAATGATTTTATTGTTGAACACCAGCCCGTTTTTATTTCGGGAGGCGTACGATTTAATAAAAATAAAAACTTTCTTAATGCTTTTCAACAATGGGATACTTGTAGTTTACAAACCACAACCGTTGGTGCTTTTGGATTGCAAAAACCTATTTTATGTAACGGGGCTAATTTGGGTTATAAAAAAGAAGCCTTTACTATGGTAAACGGTTTTATGGGAAATGAGCATATAGCAAGTGGCGATGATATTTTTTTGTTGGAAAAAATAAAAAAGAACTATCCTAAGCAGGTGTTTTTTGTAAAATCTATAGATACGGTGGTTACAACAAAACCGGTTTTAACTTGGACGGCTTTGATTAATCAACGAGTGCGCTGGGCTTCTAAAACGTCTGCGCAAAAAAGTAGTTTTGCAAAATGGTTGGGAATCTTACTTTTTTTTGTTAATTTTTATGTTCCATCCGGTATTATATATTGTTTTTTAAAACCTGATTTTAGTTGGTTTTTTCTTTGTTTTATGGTTGTTAAGCTATTTATAGATTATATTTACATACAGAAAAGTTGTTTGTTTTTAAGGATGAAACCTTCCGGTTTGTCCTTCTTTGGTTCGTTTGTTATTTACCCCTTTATTACAATTTATATAATTTTTAAAAGTATGGAGAAAAAGTATGTGTGGAAAGGAAGAACGTATTCTTATTAACAAGTTAAAAAATTGGTAATAAGTTTTTTTCCGTATTGTGTTAAAACAGATTCGGGATGAAATTGAACGCCATATACGCGATGGGTTTTATGTGAAATAGACATAATATTTCCTTCTTCATCGGTAGAAGTTATGTAAAAATCTTTTGGAAGTTTTTTAGAGTTTACCACCCAACTATGGTATCTTCCTACTTTAAAAGAGTTGGGTAGGTTAGTAAAGAGAGGATCTTCGGGTTGAAGGATAGATACCGGTGTTGCAATTCCGTGATAGACGCAAGACAAATTGGTG
The DNA here is from genome assembly GCA_015490835.1 of Flavobacteriaceae bacterium. Classification (GTDB taxonomy): domain Bacteria; phylum Bacteroidota; class Bacteroidia; order Flavobacteriales; family Flavobacteriaceae; genus Marifrigoribacter. Next base: position 53,379 of record WFXA01000222.1, read on the forward strand.
AGCGAACCTCCATAAGCTTCAGAAATTGCTTGCATCCCCAGACAAACACCTAATATTTTTTTGGTAGGTGCATATTGTTTAATGAGTGGGAGTAAAATACCGGAATCCTTAGGCAATCCCGGTCCGGGAGAAAGAATAATGGTGTTGTACGGTGCAACTTCTTGAAGTTCTATTTCATCGTTTCTAAACACATCGACATGATAATCACCCACCGCTTCGATATAATGTACCAAGTTATATGTGAATGAATCATAATTATCTATTAGCAATACTTTTTTCATTCAACTAATTTTTAAGTCAAATATCACTCTTTTTTAGGATTTTTTTACATCTTCTTAACTAAACTTTTTCTTATCGTTGAAAAAACAAGAACCATTAAGGCATTAAGGTTTTTAAGATTTGTATTTCCTTAACTATCTTTAACTTCTTGCCGGTGAAAAAACAATCTAAAAAATATTTTTTATCTTTAGCCAACTCTAAATCTACTTACTATTATGAAACTCAAATTCATCCTATTCTCAATCTCATTATGGCTTGTATCGGCTTTTTCTGTTATTACAGCACAAGAACAACATACCATTAACGGAAAAACCTACACTCTTAAAACACAACATCAAGGTGCTTTAACACTTTTATGGACAACACAAGATGGTAATTATCTGTATTTTATAAAAAAAGGTGATACCTATTACCCGTTAACCAACACTAAATCCGACGGAACTTATAAAGAAGAATACAAAGAAACATTGCGTTTGCTTACTTCGGGAAGTAATTTATCTACAGATAAAGTAAAGTTAACACTATCGAGTTTGTCTCAATTTGTAAGTAACTATAATCATTTACAAACAGGCGATTCACAGTCGGTTTCTTCCCAATTAGAACTAAGGTTAGGTGCCTTTGCAGGTGTTTCTAATGCCGTTTTTACTTCCAATCCTACTAACCAAATTCTTCCTCTTCTCGGAGCAGAGCTGGAATTAATCGAAAACATTAAACTAAAAAGGCACAGTATGGTGTTGCAATTCCGGCAAAGTTTTGAAAGTGGCGATTACCAATATAACGCATCGCAATTATCATTAAACTACCGGTTTAAGTTTATAAAAAAAGAAAAATTAGATGCCTATATCAATACACGTTTTGCCACTTTTACGACATCTTCGGCTATAATAAATATTGTTAATCCGGACGATTCGGTTTCAACAATTAAAAAAACGGGAAGTGATTTTCAAGCAGTAGCACTTTTTGGTTTGGGCATAGATTACGCACTGGGCAACGGTTTTCTTACTTTTGGTTACAATGATATTACAGGTTTGGGAGTGGATAGTAATGGCGAGTTTCCCATAGATTTTACAATAGGATATAAATTTAATTTGTAACAATAACAATAGGTAATATAAAACCGGTATTTACCGGAACGCCACGTTTATACGCCGGCGCAACGGGTTGAAGCGAATCGATACTTTGGTAAATTAATCGCTCAATTTTTGGTAGTTGTGCTTTCGTTAAACTATCTATTTCCAGTTGGTTAATTTCTAATTTTGCTTTTTTTGAAACGGTAATATGCATTTTAATCGTATCGTTAATCGTTGCATTGACAGGTTTTTTTTCGGAAGCAATAACCCGATAAATGGTTGTGGTTAATGTTTGTACAAAACACGATTTTAGTTTTTCCTTTTCCGAAAGATTTTCACACGTTTTAAAAACAGGATACGTGTCTACCTCGTTCCAGTTAATGCTTTTTAACTCTTCTTCTAAAAAGATTTCCGATGGTATTTTTTTTGTTTCAAAATACGTACACGATTGAAGCAAAAAAAGAAATGCTATTGTTGCTATGGAATTAGAATACTTCCACACAATCATTTAATTAGATTTTTTAAACTCGCTTAAAAAGCTGTCCCAATCTTGTTTTTTATACAAATCATCTGATAGATATACAAGTATGGGCAGTAAGTCTTCGGCTTTTTTATATCCTCTAAAAATCTGTAAAATGTCCAGATTTTCATCTAAAACAGTTAATGTGGGATAGCTGTGTCGTCCTTTTTGAAATCCGGACGAAAGTTGGTGGTAACCGCGTCTTCCGGTAGGCACAAATTTAAATTCCACACCTCGATAGGTTATGGTATTTTTGTTCTCTCCGTCCAGTTTTACACAATAATAATTTTTGTTGAGGTAATCAACAATTTTCGGGTCTTTAAATGTAGTAGCGTCCAGACGTTTACACCAACCACACCAGTCGGTATAAATATCGATTAACACTTTTCTATGTTCTTGTTTTTGAGCAGCTTCTAAATCTTGAATTTGTATCCAATTTATTTCTTGTGCAAACAGCAAACAAACAGGAGAAACTAACAAAAGCCAAATACTTATTAAAACAGTTTTTTTCATAAACCAAAAGTAGTGAAACTTAGGCGAATAAAAAATTAGTTTTTCTCAGTATCCAAAAAATGTAGTTCTTTTTTTATATCACGTATTCTTTGTTTTACCAAACGGCTATACTTTCCGTTTTCAGAATATTTTTTAATATAGCCATTATAATATTGCAACACCGTTTTCTTATCTTTAAAAAAATTGTCTGCCGCAACAGCTTGACAGTAAATAGCTTCCTCGTTTCGGGAATTTAAAATTAGCAATTTTTTATAAATTTCCAATTGCTTTTTGTATTGTTTTTGAGCATTATATAAATCGGCAAGACGTATATAATCATTTTCCAAAAAAGGAATGTTTAGTGCAACAGAAGTATTAAATGCTTCTTCGGCTTTATCGTAATAATGCAAGGCACGATAACAAATTCCCAGATTGTGATGGTAATTCGGGTTTTCGCTATTATGGTTTTTTATCAAAATAAGATATTGCTCGATGGCATTTTCATAATCCGAAACTTTCATATAAGTCTTTGCTAAATTAGCATACACAATTTCATTTTTTTTCCCTAAAGCAATTAGTTTTTTATAAACCTCTTTTGCCTTATGGTACTCTTTGTTGTAATATAATAAGGAAGCCTTTAAGGTTAAAAAACGTGTGCTTAAACTATCGTTATAAAGTCCGGTATTTATGTATTTTTCAGCTTGATTAAATAGTTTTTTTTGAATTAGTAACACAGCTGTTTTATAAGCCGAATGTATCATACTACTATCTATAAAGTAGGCTCTTTTATAGAGCGATAACGCCACCGTATCTTTTTGCTTTTCTTTTGCCAAAGCCAAATTGTAAACGTAATTGGCGTTTTTCGGCTGTTTCTTTACCAATTCTAAAAATACACTGTCTGCTTTTTTATATTGAGCGGATTTTATCAATAATTTTCCGTATCGATAAGCCGTTGAAAGTGAATTTTTAGAGGTTTTTAATGCTGCTTTATAGTATTTTAAAGCCTCTTTATTATTCCCCGAAGATTCATAACACATAGCAAGTTTATATAAAACAGTGGCGTTTTCGGGAAGGTTTTTGTAAAGAGAAATAGCTTGAGAATAAGTACCTAAGGCAAAAAGACTGTCTGCTTTTTTGAGTTGTCTGTTACTACTAATCCTGTCTGAAACTACAACTTGCGCCTCAGACAGGATAGAAATAAACAATGCTAAGATTAATAATTTATTCTTGAACATCAAAAACAATAGGTAAAGAATATACCACCGCTACTTTTTTTCCGGCATTTTCGCCCGGTTTCATTTTGGGTAAGGACTTAACGATAGCAACAGCATGTGCTGCCAAATCAGGATGTGGTGCGCGTGCTTTTGCGTTTGTTATATTTCCTTCTTTATCTATTTTAAAAAGTACCGTAATACGTTGTTTTCCGGTTACATTCAATCGCTTAGCAAGAGAAACATCAAATTTTTCATTAACTAAATTTCTAAGTTTTTCAGAAAAACAACTTTTTATTTCTTGGTTATTTCCCGAACAACCGGGATAAACAGGAGCTTTTTCAATAGCTGAAAAAGGAACTTCGTTTTTATTAAAAGGAGTTGGCGGCAATGGAGGAGTTGGAGGCGTTACGTTTTTAAGTAACGATAGGAGTTGTTTCCTGTCTTCTTCAGAAATTGTTCCGTTTTCTAAAGCCACTTTTAATTCGGCTATCTTGTCCGATACACTGTCGGTTTCCGGCTTACTCTCTTGTGTACAAGAGGCGTAAAAAAGCATCATTCCCAACATTGGGATAATTAGTAAATACTTGAGTTTGTTCGATTTTTGATTTGATTTTTGTAACATAATGATTCGTTTTTTTGTTATTCCTTCAAAAAAGAAATAACGGATTAATAAATGACCTGTTTTTTCAGGTAGGTTAAAAAATGTATTGATAAATGAAATTTCGGAAGTTTGAAATGCTTGCGAAAGTAAGCTTTGATAATAAGATTGTTTTCCTGTTTTTCTAATAACAAAATAATCTGCAACGTATTCGTGTAGGGTTTTTACTTCTTTTTGAAAAAAATACAACAACGGATTAAACCAAAAAACCACCCGAAGCATTTCAAAAAACAATAAGTCCCAACCATGTTTTTGGTTTTTATGTACCAGTTCATGGTATAAAACGGTTTGCTTTTCGGTTTCGGAAAGTGCATTGCCTATAAAAATAGCATTTAAAAAAGTAAACGAATCTTTTGTTTTAGGTTGTACATAAACACGTACACTTTCTATTGTTGTTAAAACGCTTTTCTTTTTTATTTGATTGATTTTATACAATTTACTTATAAACATAACAAGGCTAAGTAGCGAGCCAAACACCCAAATGATTGATAAAACTAATGTTGAAAAAACCAGATTTGTTTTTTCTACTTCCGGTGCAGTACTACTTTGAAGTATCATTTCAGGTAGCGTAAAAACGGAAACTGCCTGAGTTTGAACAGGCAAGCCCTGAATTTCTATAAAAGGCATTACCATACTAACTGCTGGAGCTAATAGTAAATAAATACGATTAGCGGTAAATCCGGTTTCTTTTCTAAAAAAAAGAAAGTATCCTGCCATAAAAAGAAACTGAAACAGAATAACTTCAAATAAGTATTGTGTCATAACTTTTTGTTTTTGTTTATTTCTTGTAAAATGGTTTCCAGTTCTTGTATGGAAATATCATTTTTGTTTAAAAAAAATGAAACCATGCTTTTAAATGAACCTTTAAAATAGCCATCTTTTAATTTTTGTAACGATTGATAACTATACTCTTCTTTGCTCAATAAAGGAAAATAAATATGTCCTCTTCCTTGTTTTTTATAACCTACAAAACCTTTGCTTTCTAATATCCTAACAATAGTAGATACCGTATTGTATGCAGGCTTGGGAAGGGGCAACTGCTCTATAATGGTAGCAACATTGGCTTGTTCTAGCTCCCATAATTGAAGCATAATATCTTCTTCTGCTTTGGTTAGTTGTTTCATTTATTTATGTTTTGTTTATTAGTCTTCACCGATTTATAATAAATTTGAAATATTTTCTTAAAAAAATGTTTCCGGCTTTGTTTAAGAGAATACAAATATAACTAAATTTTTAGTTTAAACTAATCTTTTAGTTAAAAATTTGTAACTTTTTTTATTTTTACAGACAGATAGTGTGATATTATGGATATATTTTTTCTTATTCTCGGGTTTTTATTAATGCTTTTAGGCATTGTAGGAAGTATTTTACCGGTATTACCCGGAACACCTATAAGTTGGTTAGGGTTATTAATGCTTTATTTAGCTCCTTCTATTAAACCGGATTGGTGGTTTTTAGGAATTACTTTAGTAATTGCCGTTTTTATTTATGTGATGGATTATATAGTTCCTGCAATAGGCACAAAAAAGTTTGGTGGTAGTAAAGCCGGTGTATGGGGTGCTGTCTTAGGTTTAGTTGTCGGTCTTTTGGCTCCTATTCCTTTTGGTATTATTATCGGTCCCTTTATTGGGGCGTTAATGGGCGAATTGTTAGTTGCTAAAAAAGATGGCTATCAGGCTTTTAAAGCAGCTTTTGGTTCATTCATCGGGTTTTTGGCTTCAACTTTTATGAAGTTAATGGCAACACTAATTTATTTAATCCTCTTTATCGTTAAAGTTTGGGAATATAAAGATGTATGGTTTTAATTAAAGCCATTGTGTTAGTTCTTCAATAGGTCTTCGGTCCCAATCTTCCGGAAATTCGTCGGTATGTCCCATAAAGAAAAAACCCAAGCACACTTCTGTTTCTTCCAACTTAAAAAAATCATTTAGTTTGTTGGCGAAAGGGGGTGTCCCCCAGTAAGCTCCAATACCTTTTTCGGTAGCAAGTAACCACATATTTTGTACCGCCATAGCGACTGCTGCTTGCTCTTCCCATAAGGCTACACTTTCGTCGCGTTTCATACAAACGGCTATTACAGCACCCGATTTTACCGGCTTTTCTTTTATTTTTTTATACTTAATTTTTGAAAACTTAGGTGCAAATGCTTTATATGCTTCAGAGAGGGCTTCACTAAAAACTTTTTTTGAAGTTTCGCTGTGCATAACCTTAAATCGCCATGGTTGTGTTTTTTTATGAGTTGGGGCATAATTTGCCGCTTCTAAAATCTCATAAATATCTTCTCTAGATATTGGAGTGTCGTTGTATTGTGGAGGATACACCGATCGCCGGTTTTTAATAACTTTTAAAATCATACCTGAATTGTTTTTAGTGAAGCAAAACTACCATAAAAATAAAAAATGCTTTGTAACAAAAATAACAAACTCGTTTATCCATTTTCTGATAGTAAAAGTTTTTCAATTACTTTAGGAAAATAGTTGTACTCAAGTGTGTGTATTTTTTGCGCAATACTTTCAGGAGTGTCCTTTTTTGAAACAAGGATGCTTTTTTGAAAAATAATAGCTCCTTTATCATAATCTTCATTTACATAATGAATGGTAATGCCTGTTTCTTTTTCATGATTATCAATTACAGCTTGGTGTACACGCATACCATACATTCCTTTTCCACCGTATTTAGGAAGAAGTGCCGGATGAATGTTAATAATTCTGTTTGGAAATTGCCGTATAATAGTTTCCGGAAACTTCAATAAAAATCCCGCTAACACAATAATATCCGGATTTTCATTCTGTAAAATCCTTAAAACTTTATTAGAACCTTGTAATTCTTCTTTGGTAAAACATACCGAAGGAATATTTAGTTTCTTAGCTCTATCTAATACGTAAGCGTTTTTCTTGTTAGAAAGAATCATTGAGACCCTAGCATTTGAGTTACTATTAAAATATGTTGCTATGTTTTGAGCATTGGTTCCACTACCCGATGCAAAAATAACGATACGTTTCATAGAAGTAATTTGTTTTGTTTATTGGTATTCGCTTGCAAGGTATAAAATACAAATA
>WFXA01000223.1 GCA_015490835.1 Flavobacteriaceae bacterium
AACCAAAAGATGCCGCTAAAATTTTCAATACACTAGATATAAAAGTACTTCTACAGGTAATTGGTAGAATGAGTGAAAGAAAAACAGCACCCATACTTGCCAATATGATACCAGATAGAGCACGGGAAATTACTATAAAACTTGCCAAGCAAAAAAAATTACCAGAAGAATAATATTTTTGACTATTTAAAAAAAAACACATAAGTAAGAATTTTTTAACTGCTTTTTAAGTTTTTTTATAGAAAATAAGTCGTTGAGGAGTGTAAATAAAAGTAAATCGGAGTTACATAACATGTCAGTTGATAAAAATATAAATATACTAATAGTAGATGATTATAAAACTATGCTTAGAATTATTCGTAACTTATTAAAACAGCTTGGCTTTAATAATGTTGATGAGGCAACTGACGGTGGAGAGGCCTTAGAGAGGATAGCAAATAAACAATATGGACTTATAATATCTGACTGGAATATGGAGCCTATGACCGGTATAGAGCTACTTAGAAAAATCAGAGCCGCTAACAATAACACTCCTTTTATAATGGTAACTGCAGAAAATAAAACTGAAAACGTCCTTGCAGCACGTGAAGCTGGGGTTAATAACTATATAGTAAAACCATTTAATGCTGACACTCTAAAACAAAAAATGATGGCTGTTCTTGGAAGTTTTTAATTTCTAACATTACTATCAAAAATTGTAATATTATCAATTGTTTAAACCTTAAAATTAGGGAGGAAAAACCTAAATGTCCAGCAAAAATAAAGATAAATACGGACCATTTAGTCGTGCAGAAGTAATAGAAATTATAGACTCTATAATGTCCATAATGCAAAAAGAAGACGGAACAGTCAAAGCATACCAAGAATTACAAAATTTAACAGAATATATCAAAACTGCAAAAGCAGAAATATCATCGGTTAAAGCAAATGATATAAATAATAAACATATCCCAGATGCAACAGATGAACTTGATGCCATTATTGGTGCAACGGAAGAAGCAACTGGCACTATTATGGATAGTTGCGAGATAATAGAAGAAACAGTAAATAGCCTTTCTGAAGATGTGCAAGCCAAGATATTGCTAGAAATTACCAAAATTTATGAGGCCTGCAGCTTTCAAGATATTACAGGACAGCGAATAACCAAAGTTGTAAATGCTCTAAAAGAAATAGAAGTCAAAGTTAATAAAATAGTTGATACTCTATCACAAGATTTAGATGTGAATGTTACCTCAGAAATAGTAGAGGAAGAAGATACAAGAACAGAAGATGAAAAACTACTAAATGGACCTCAGCTTGCTGGAAAAGGCGTATCGCAAGAAGAAATAGACGCTCTTCTGGCTAGTTTTGATTAAATCTTTGTGCTAGTATATCTACATTATGAGCAAAATAGCAAGACAGCCAGACTATATACCCAAAAACCAACCATCGGCAAATATGCCGTTTTTGACTCTGTCTATTTTTATATTACTACTGGCATTTTTTGTAGTACTTAATACAAATTCAGACTTTGAAATTAAAAAAGCAAGCCCCGTTTTAGAAAGTCTTGAAAAACAATTTGCAAAAAAATTCTGGGGGCCTGCAAAATATTCAACTGAAAATTCCGATAAAGATAAAAATATTGGCGAAGGCTCTGCCAAAGAAATACTAGAAAGGCTATTTGCATCTAGCTCAATTAGCTTTGAGTTAAAAAAAATTGATGATAGTGGAAATTTTGTAATTTTACTTAAAAAAAATGATTTTAAAAGAGCGCTTAGTCAAGTAACAAAAGGTCTAAAAATACAAGGCCATACCCAAAAAGGCAAAGTATTTGAAAATTACTTAAATATTTTTACACAAATATCAATTATGACTTCTAATGCTAATTCTAACAATAATTATATAATGTCCGTATTTATATATAAAACAAACAGTAATAAAAATGCTGAAGAACTTACAAACTATAAAGATATGTTAATTAAAACTGGTGTAAATAAAAATAGTTTAGCCTTTGGTATTAAAGAAAAAAATACAAAAAAAATAAATATGGTTGAACTTTATTTTACAAGATAGGAAAAACCATAGGGTACATTAGAAAAAGTAAAAGAACTAAGAGAAAATGCCCAAGATGTATTGCTAAACGATAATTGGCGAGAACCTAGATATACGGATACAAACAAGGAAAATAGCTCTATTTGGCTAACTTCTTTTACTGATGTTATTGCTTTGATGCTTGTATTTTTTGTAATGATGTTTTCAATGTCTAAACCCAAAGAATATGGCTGGTTTTCAATTGTTGAAACCTTAAATAACGAATTTAGGAGTGGTATCAAAGCAGAAGATATGACCGCAAATTTAGGTAGTGTTGATATGGCGCGGGTAAAACATATAAAAAAACTAAATACCAATTACCTATCTGCAGTTTTAAAAAATCTAATAGCAAAAGAAACTATCCTACAAAAAGCTAAGCTTGCCTCTTTAGAAAATAAGGTAAGAATAGCATTCAAATATAAAGATATTTACAGCCCAAATAACCCCTTCGAACTTATTGATAATGGTAAGAAAACTATCCTTGCTTTAACTGATAATATTGGGCATTTGCAAAATACAATGGATATAATATTGCTTGCTCCAAATGCAAATATTAAAATAGCAACAAAGCAACTGGAAATAATATCATCAATATTTAAAGATAGTGGCTATGAGGGAAATATCAATATAGTAACTCACTACTCTGATAAAACAGAAATTGCAATTGTTATATATTCTGCAAAATAGCTTGACAATTTGGTGATTTTACAATAAAAACTGCTTAGATATTGCCACTGAGCAAAAGATTCTCCATTAAATTACTGTGAATCTTTGCGCTCTGCGTCCCCTAGTCGATGAGTTTCATTCACTAGGGCTGTTTTGTTTTGTTAATTATTTAAAACGGGTTAAATATTTTTATGTTTGGGAATTTAACAGATAGGCTAAGCGGTGCGTTTGAAGGATTATTCAAACGTGGA
>WFXA01000224.1 GCA_015490835.1 Flavobacteriaceae bacterium
TATGTTTTGTATTCCGACACCTATAAGAAGATTTACATAGGTTATACAAGTAATTTAATAGCCCGATTTCGTTCACATAACCATTTGGGAACAAAGGGTTATACGCTTCGCTATCGTCCTTGGGAAGTGGTTTATGTTAAATTTCATAAAACCAAGAAGGAGGCAATGCTACACGAGAGGTATTTAATACCTATTCTTAATATAAAATAGTCCAAAACTATTTTATATTTTAGAATGGTTAATGCCGTTACAGAATGAAAATAGTTCAATGAGAGAACTTGAAATTGAACTATATTGAATTCGTATTCGGTATAAAATCCGGAAAAGGGAGAAACTACATACATCAACATATTTTGCCAAAGGTTTTAAGGTGTTTGGTACTGCCATTTTATTCATTCAACCGTATTTCAATATCCATACGTTGATGTAGAATCCTAATGATTTCAATTAAATCATGTTTTCTGTTAAATCTATAGAAAATGAAATGTGATTTTATTTTAGAACGAAAATATCCTTTTCTCACATTACTAAAATCCTTTCCTGATTTTGGGTTTTCTGCAAGATATTCTATTTCATCTATTATCAAATTGAAATACCTATCAGCCTGTTCTATCGACCATTTCTCAATAGTGTAAAGCCAAATATTTTCAATATCCTGACTTGCTGCTTGACTGATTTTATATTTCATTATTCAGTTAAGTGTTTTTGGTGAAGTTTATTTATAAACGTGGCTCGGTTAAAGTCTTTTATAAATCCTGATTTTTCACCTTTTTTCAGCTCTTTTATAAGTTCATCCTTTTTTGTTTCTTCATATTCAAGCATTCTCAAAGCACTTCTCACAACTTCACTTGCAGAAGAATATTTTCCTGATTTAACTTGTTGATTAATGAAATTATCGAAATAATCTCCTAACAAAATTGATGTGTTTTTCGCCATAATTTTAAACTTTACACAAAGATACCAATACTTGGTATTATTTTGAAATAATTTTTTATTTTTCTTTTAAATCGTCTGCAGCTAAGTTGTCAAAACATTCGTCGGGATATCTGTTAGCAGACACGCGCTACTGAAAAAGGGAATGAATAAATTGGTTCTCTATTTTTGTGAGTAAAAAGCCACAACAAAAATTTTGCACTTTAAGGTGATTAAAAATCGTAAGTTTGTATATATTTATTCATTAAAATATCGCTTTATGAAACTAGTTTTATCACCGGCTAAAAGTTTAAATTTTAATAAGGAGCTTCCAACGACAAAATATACCAAACCGCTATTTGTTAAACAATCAAAAATTTTGGTAAATGAGTTGGAAAAATTTTCCAAAAAAGAACTCGCTTCATTAATGAATATTAGCGATAAATTAGCCGAACTAAATTACCAACGGTTTCAAGAATTTTCTTTGCCTTTCACACCCCAAAATGCCCGTCCGGCTGTCTATGCTTTTTCGGGGGACGTTTATACCGGCTTAGATGTCTTTTCACTTCCGTTAAATAAAGTTGAAAAACTACAAGATACAGTTAGAATTTTATCAGGTTTATACGGGATATTAAAACCACTTGATTTAATACAACCTTACCGACTAGAAATGGGTACAATAATAGCTGTTAACGGAAATAAGAATCTTTACGAATTTTGGTCAAAAACCATAACAGAAACACTAAACAAAGAGTTGAGTCCCAATGAAGTTTTGCTCAATCTTGCCAGTATTGAATATTTTAAAGCGGTATCATTAAATAACCTGAAAGCACCAGTTATTTCTCCGGTTTTTAAAGATTATAAAAACGGAAAACTAAAGATAATTTCTTTTTTCGCAAAAAAAGCCAGAGGAAAAATGGCACGATTCTGTATTGAAAATAACACCGAAACATTAGACGATATTAAAGCATTTGATTATGATAATTACCGCTTTAGCCAAGAATTTACGCAAACGGAAAATGAACCGGTTTTCGTACGTTAATAAAAAACTTCTTTTGTTAACTATTTGGTAGCATAAATACAGTTATTTTTTGTTTCCTGACGTATCTTTGTAAGATATTTTAAAAACCATAAATTTCAATATTATGAAGAAAACTTTTATGCTACTTTGTTTGCTGGTTTTTAACCTTTCTTTTGGGCAAGTACTGGACGAACAATTTGACAGTAATGCAGGTTTCACAACCTCAACACCCTTCTTTTCAGATGGGTTTAGTGATTACTTCGGTCTTGCCGTGGTAAACGATTACAACGGAGATGCTACTCCGAATAATTTAAAAGCCTACTCGGGTTTTACCGGAGGGTATTTAGCCGGAATGGATTTAGACGGAGAAGGTGCAACACTACCTATTTCGGTATCATGGACGGGACTTGACATTTCAGGATTAACAGCTTTGTCTTTTAGTGGTCAATTTGCCGAATTTTTTGACAGTCCCGGCGATATCGATGCAGCCGATTTTATTTTAGTAGAATATCAAATAGATGGTGGCGGATATCAAAACTTAATTGCTTTTGAAGGAACCAATTTTTCAAGCGGAACTAACAATGGTGTTTTTGCAGAAGATACTAACTTTGACGGAACCGGTGATGGAACCATACTTACCGGAACAGCTCAAGCTTTTACAAAATCGATTGCAGGATCAGGTACAACATTAGATTTAAGACTTACCGTTTCAGTTAACTCCGGGGATGAAGATTTTGCCGTTGATACCTTTCAAATTACAGGTACACCTGCGTTGGGTAATCCTCCGGTTATCGCTTGTCCGGGTGATATTGTAGTAAACAATGATACCGGAATATGTGGTGCCGTTGTTTTTTTCGGAGACGCCATAGCCACCGATCCCGATGGCGATTTAGATACCGTTTTTCAAACAGGAGGTATGCCTAACGGAAGTACTTTCCCTGTTGGAGATAGTATTATTGAATACACCGCAACCGATTTAAACGGAAATACAGCTACGTGTCAATTTACCATTACTGTTGAAGATAATGAAAATCCGGTAGCTATGTGTCAAAATATAACGGTAGAATTAAACCCGGTAACCGGAATGGTAAGTGTTAATCCCGGTGATATAGATAACGGCTCTACAGACAACTGCGGAATTGCATCCATGAGTTTAGATGTTTCTACCTTCGATTGTAGTATGGTAGGAACCAATACCGTTACTTTAACCGTAATCGATGCTGCAGGCAATACCGATACTTGTACTGCAACCGTGACTGTTGAAGACAATACAGCACCGGATATTGTTTGCGTAGGAAACACAACAGGACCTTCCGTTTTTATTAATGAAATACACTACGATAACACTGGAGGAGACCAAGATGAAGCTATTGAAGTTGCAGGACCTGCCGGAACCGATTTAAGCACTTGGTCTATTATTCTTTACAACGGAAGTAATGGAAATGAATATAATAATGTACCACTTTCCGGAACAATAGATGATGAAGGAAACGGATTTGGCGCTGTTAACTTCCCTATTTCCGGAATTCAAAACGGGGCACCCGACGGAATTGTACTTGCCAATAATGGTGCAGTAGTTCAATTTATAAGCTATGAAGGAAGTTTTACTGCAAATGATGGCATTGCTATGGGAATGACTTCTGTAGATATAGGAGTTTCAGAAAGTTCGGGAACAAACATCGGAGAATCTTTACAACTAACCGGTATGGGTTCTGCAAGTGCGGATTTTGTATGGAACAACCCAATGCCTTCTTCTCCGGGAGATATTAATGCCGGACAAACTTTTGTAGCTCCAACAGCTTTACCTCTTGATGTTGTACTAGATGCTAACGGGAACGCATCCTTACCTGCAAGTACCTTACTATTAAATTTAGATGAAGCTTGTAGTTATGTAGTAACTGTAGGAGGATTAACCAGTGTAGATTTTGATTGTTCCATGTTAGGTGAAAACCTTGTTGATGTAACCGTAACCGATGCCAGTGGAAATTCATCTACTTGTACCGCAATGGTAAATGTAATCGACGACACAACACCAATTATTACGTGTGGACCACAAGATTCCGGAGCAACTATATTAGAAGAATTTGAAGGATCAAGTGTACCGGCAGGTTGGTCAACCAACATAGTGTCCGGTTCTCAAGATTGGACGTTTGGAAGTGGCACAATGCCCGGAGCAGCTGATTTCCCTACCAATGCTGCTATATTTGACGATGATGCAGCCGGTAATACGGGAGATAACAACGTAGCCGAATTACTTTCGCCTGCTTACGATTTAACCGGAGCAACTTCCGCAGATTTATCGTTCGACTATGCTTTAGGAGATTTTGCAGGAAGCGGATTATTACGAGTAGAAGTATATGATGGAACCGCTTGGCAAGAAATTTTCTTGGCAGATGATGTAGATATTGATCCAACTAATTCAGGTGTAATTGATGTATTACCTTACGCAAATGCAAGTTTCCAAGTTAAATTCACTTATGATGATGAAGATTCAGGATGGAACTGGGGTGCTGGAGTAGATAACTTTATATTTGATTACTCAATACCCCCGACAAGCTCAAATGTTATTATCGAGTTAGATGAAAACGGTGAAGCCGTTATTAACCCGATGGATTTAATAAGCAACGTAGATGAAGCTTGTGGTATTACTACCTCTGCAGTAGATGTTACCGATGTAACTTGTGCCGATATAGGAACACCAATAGATGTAACGGTATTTGTTACCGATGCAAGCGGAAACTTAGCATCTTGCGTTGCAACTATCGAAGTTGTAGATAATCTGGCTCCGGTAGTAACTTGTCCTGCAGATCAAACCGTTGAGATAGATGCCGCTACTGTACTTTATGAAGTCCCGGATTATTGGGCAAACGGTGATGGTTCTGTACTCGACAATTGTACCGATCCTGTTACTATCTTTACACAAGATCCTGCACCGGGTAGTTTCCTATCCGATGGCGTATACACAGTAACCTTAGGAGCCGAAGATGAATATGGAAACATAGGAACTTGTACCTTTGAGTTAACAGTTGTTACCGTATTAGGAACAACCGATAATGCGTTAAGTAGCATCTCGATGTATCCAAATCCTGCAAACGATGTATTTACCATTACAAACGGAACCGGAATACTATTAGAGAAAGCCGCTATTTATGATGTAAATGGTAAGTTGGTAAACACAATAAACTTACAAGATATGACAACCGAAAAAACCATCGATGTTTCGGCATTGGCAAGTGGTGTTTATATGGTTCAAATATCAAGTAACAACGCAACTGTTGTAAAACGATTAATTAAAAAGTAACTACTTTAAGTTAATTTAAACAACCAACCAACAAGTAAATCCCCTTTCTTTTTTTAAAGAAAGGGGATTTTTTAAATCTTAACCCGAAAGACTAATGGAATTTTTAAACAAATGGGAACTGCCAAGAAATTTGTGTATTTTGAAAACACCAAAATTTTGGGCATTTCTATCCCGAAAATAATAAGGAGGGTTTTCAGTATTTCCCTTTTTTCATTGAATTTTCGTATAACTCACTTCGTTTTTATGTGAATAATGCGGGTTAAAGTTCTAATCTATATTGTATAGGAAGTTGCTTAAAACTTTTTCTGTGATAGGGTGTTAATCCATGTTTTTTGATGGCTTCCCTGTGTTCTTTTGTTGGGTAGCCTTTGTTTTGTTTCCAGTTATACATCGGAAATTCTTCGTGTATTTTTAGCATATAAGCATCTCTATATGTTTTTGCCAGTACAGATGCAGCAGCAATATGCAGGTATTTACCATCTCCCTTAATAACACACTCAAACGGAATTTTCTTAAAAGGTTTAAAACGATTTCCGTCAACTGCAATAAATTCCGGAGTGGGGGAAAGTTTTTCAATAGATTGGTGCATACCTAAGATGGAGGCATTCAAAATATTAATTTCATCTATCTTTTCAGGCATTATGTGTACCACACCAAACGAAATAGCTTCTTGTTTAATAATAGGAAGAAGTAAATCTCTTTTTTTTTCAGATAGTTGCTTGGAGTCAGTTAGAATTGTATTTTTAAAATCTTTGGGTAAAATCACGGCTGCTGCTGTAACAGGTCCTGCCAGACAACCTCTTCCGGCTTCATCTGTTCCGCATTCAACTTTATTAGGATGTATTTTTAAGCAAAGCATCTCGTACCAAAAGTAAACAAAACTTTTTCAAATTTAGCCAATTAATTCTTCTTGCTTTTTTTATTTTTTCTTAAAACAATGTTAAACTCTTTTTGAAGATTGGGCAAGCAAATACTTGTTATTATCTTGTCAAAAAAAATATTAGAATGCAAAAATATTATTTACTTATACTTGTTTTATTCTTCGGAATGTTAGCATCCTCTCAAGAATATTTTCCTGAAAATTCCGGTGTAAAAGAAAGCAAATCAATTTATACTGCTATTACCAACGCTACAATTTATGTAACACCTGATAAGATTATAAATAAAGGAACTTTATTGATTAAAGACGGAAAAGTGGTTTCTGTAGGGAAAAATGTAACGCTTCCTGAAAATTCAGTAATTATAGATGCCACCGGAAAATACATTTATCCTTCTTTTATCGAGTCGTATTCCAATTTTGGAATCGAAAAACCCAAGCGAAAAAATTCAGGAAGACAATCGCCACAATACGATGCCAGTAGAAGCGGTTATTATTGGAACGATCATATAATGCCCGAAAACAAAGCTATTACTTCTTTTACATACAATTCAAAAAAAGCCGAAGATTATCGCAAAGCAGGTTTTGGTGTTATAAGTACACACATTCCTGACGGAATTGCAAGAGGAACCGGCGTTTTGGTTTCGTTAGTAGACCAAGACAAGTATAAAAGCAGAATTTTAGACGATGCTTCCGGACAGTTTTTTTCATTTTCAAAAAGTGCAAAAAGCAGACAAATGTATCCCACCTCCTTAATGGGCGCAATGGCATTGTTACGACAATTTTTTTACGATGCCCAATGGTATGAAAAAGGACTGTCTAAAACAAAAGACCTATCGATTGAAGCCTATTTAAAAAATAAAAACAAAGTTGCTTTTTTTGAAGCCGGTAATAAGTATAACGATGTGAGAGCCGATAAAATAGGCGATTTATTTAACACCAATTTTGTACTGGTAGGAGGAGGCGACGAATACGAAAATATAAAAAACATTAAGGCTGCCAACACCTCGTTTATTATTCCGATAAACTTTCCAGTCGCCTACGATGTAACCGATCCCTTTGCTACAAAATACCTTACCGTTGAAGAAATGCGAGCTTGGAACCAAGCACCCATCAACCCCAAAGTACTTTCAGAAAACAACATACCTTTTGCACTAACAACCTATAAGCTTAAAAGCCCGGATATGTTTAAAGCAAAATTGCTAAAAGCAATAAAATACGGATTTGATAAAACAAAAGCGTTGGAATCGCTTACCATTATTCCTGCTCGAATATTAGGAAAAAGTGATATTTTAGGAACGTTGGAAAAAGGTAAATTGGCAAATTTTTTAATTACTTCGGGTGATATTTTTAATAAAGAAACCATTTTGTTTGAAAACTGGGTACAAGGAGAGAGACATTCATTTAAACCGATGAATCAAAAAGACATTAGAGGGAATTACGAGCTGTCTTTTCAAGGAAAAAAATACAATCTTGAAATAAGCGGAAAACCTTTTCAACCAAAAGGAAAAATTAAAAAAGACACAATAGAGTTCCCTACAAAATTTAACTATAAAGATAATTGGGTTACCGCAACCTTTACCAATAAAGAGAATAATAAAACCTATCAAGCCAGCGGACTTTTTTCTGAAGGCGATTCTTTTTCCGGAAAAATGGTACTCCCAACCGGGGATGAAACATTTTTTACCGCTAAACGTATTTCTTCTTTTAGCGAGAAAGAGAATAAAAACAATAAAGAAAAAACCACACCGGAAGTACTCCCTGTTACGTATCCCAATATTGGTATGGGATATGCGCAACCACCCAAACAACAAACCGTTTTATTTAAAAATGCAACCGTTTGGACAAGTGAAGACGACGGTATCCTTCAAAACACCGATGTGCTGGTAAAAAACGGAAAAATAGCCAAAATAGGAAAAAATCTTTCCGCTTCGGGAGCGTTGCAAATCGATGCCACCGGAAAATATTTAACCGCCGGAATAATTGATGAACACTCCCACATTGCTGCCGTTTCCATTAACGAAGCCGGGCAAAATTCTTCGGCAGAGGTACAAATTTCAGATGTGCTAAATCCCGAAGACATTTCAATATACAGAAGCCTTGCCGGTGGTGTAACCTCTGCTCAAATACTACACGGATCTGCAAACCCGATTGGAGGTCGCTCCGCAATTATTAAATTAAGATGGGGAAGTGATGCAGATGGATTATTAAACAAGAATGCCAAAAAATTTATCAAATTCGCTTTGGGAGAAAACGTAAAACAATCCAATTGGGGCGATAATGCCACCACCCGATTTCCGCAAACAAGAATGGGTGTAGAACAGGTTTATGTAAATTACTTTACACGCGCACAAGAATACCTTAAAAAGAAAAACAGTGGCAAGCCGTATCGATACGATGAAGAAATGGAAACTCTGGGAGAAATTCTTCAAAGCAAGCGATTTATAAGCTGTCATTCTTATGTGCAAAGCGAAATAAATATGCTTATGAAAGTAGCAGACCGATTTGGTTTTAAAGTAAACACTTTTACCCACATTTTAGAAGGATTTAAGGTAGCCGATAAAATGAAACAACACGGCGTAGGAGCCTCTACCTTTAGCGATTGGTGGGCATATAAATACGAAGTAAACGATGCCATTCCTTACAATGCTACCATTCTCACCGAAATGGGAATAACAACAGCTATTAATAGTGATGACGACGAAATGCAAAGACGTCTTAACCAAGAAGCCGCTAAGAGCATAAAATACGGAGGGCTTACCGAGCAACAAGCCTGGAAGATGGTTACCATTAATCCGGCAAAACTTTTACGAATAGACGATACCACAGGAAGTATAAAAGAAGGTAAAGAAGCCGATTTGGTTTTATGGAATAAGAATCCGTTATCGGTATATGCAAAAGCCGAAAAGACTATGATAGACGGAATTATTTATTTTGATATTGAAAAAGATAAAAACCTAAGAGAAGCCATTAAGACAGAACGAGCCAAACTTATTAAAATGATGTTGGATGAGAAAGAGGGCGGAGCAAAAACGCAAAAGCCAACTAAAAAAGAGAAAAAACTATTTACTTGCGAAACAGTAGAATAAAAAAGAAAAAATAATGAGTACTAACATAAAAAACACATTAGTTGCATTTTTAATTTACTTTCCATTGATAGTGATAGCGCAACAAACTCCGGCTCCAAAACAACAACAACCGGTTACCATAGTGGGAGCAACAGCACATCTTGGTAACGGAAAAATAATAGAAAATAGCTTGGTTATTTTTGAAAACGGAAAAATAACCACGGTTGCAAATGCAACACTTACTGAACAACCCTATAAAGGCACTGTTATAAAAGCCAACGGAATGCACTTGTACCCCGGATTTATAGCCCCGGTAACCACCTTGGGTTTAGCCGAAATAGATGCAGTACGAGCAACGCGAGATTTTAGAGAAATTAGTGATGCTAAACCCAATGTAAGAAGTATTATTGCTTACAACCCCGAAAGCAAAGTGGTAGAAACCATGCGTCCTAACGGAGTCTTGTTAGCACAAATAACACCTCGTGGCGGTGCTATTTCCGGTACGTCTTCCATCGTACAATTAGATGCTTGGAATTGGGAAGATGCAGCCGTAAAAATAGATGACGGTATTCATTTAAACTGGGCTAACTCCTATAAAAGAGGACGCTGGTGGGAAGGTGAAAAAGGCTTTAAACCCAATAAAGACTACGATAAACAAATACAAAGTTTATTAACTTATTTTAACCAAGCAAAAGCATACGGAAATACAACACCCGAAAAACGAAACGAAGCTTTTGAGGCAATGCAAGGATTATTTGATGGCACTAAACGTTTGTACGTTTATGCCAACGGTGAAAAAGAAATAACCGATGCTGTAAAACAATTTTTAAAATTAGGGATAAAACACCTTATCATTGTTGGAGGATATGAAGCATACAAAGTGGCACCATTATTAAAAGATAATAACATTCCGGTGTTGTTAAAACGGGTTTTAAGCTTGCCAAACCACCAAGACGACGATTACGATTTGCCTTTTAGATTACCTAAAATTCTTACCGATAAAGGTGTTTTAGTAGGGTTTCAAACCATGGGCGGAATGGAACGAATGAACACGCGTAACTTACCCTTTTATGCTGGGCAAGCCGTAGCTTACGGAATGAGTAAAGAAGAAGCGTTAAAATGTATTACTTCCAACACAGCCAAAATATTAGGAATAGATAACCAATACGGAACCATTGAAGAAGGAAAAAGCGCCACCTTGTTTTTATCGAAAGGCGATGCCTTAGATATGAAAGGAAACCTTCCTGTTAAAGCATTTATAGACGGTAGAGACATTTCGTTAGAAACTCACCAAACGCAACTTTGGAAAAAGTTTTCAAAAAAATATGGCATTCCGGTAAACAAGAAATAGAGATGTGTTAAAATAAGAAATTTGCTATCCCATTTTAATTTGTAGAAACAATTCTTCTAACTACAAATACACTACCTTTGTAGAAGTAAAATATAAAACTTCAAAAACTTCCCTTTTAATTATGAACAAAGCTATAGAAAACTTAGAACCGAAACCCGTTTGGAAAAATTTTGCAAAATTAAATGCCGTACCCAGAGGTTCAAAAAAAGAGGCTCGTGTTATTGCGTTTATGAAAGATTTTGGTAATAAACTCGGTTTAGAAACTTTTGAAGACCAAGTAGGAAATGTAATTATTAAAAAACCGGCAACACCCGGTATGGAAAACCGTAAAACGGTAGTATTGCAATCGCATCTCGATATGGTGCATCAAAAAAATAACGATACCCAATTCAATTTTGATACACAAGGCATACAAATGTATGTAGATGGCGATTGGGTACGAGCAAAAGGTACTACTCTCGGTGCCGATAACGGAATAGGAGTCGCTACCATTATGGCAATTTTAGAAAGTACCGATATCTCGCATCCGGCTATCGAAGCACTCTTTACCATAGACGAAGAAACCGGAATGACAGGAGCAATGGGACTTAAAGCAGATGTTTTATCCGGCGAAATTTTACTTAACTTAGATACCGAAGAAGACGACGAAATCGGCGTAGGTTGTGCCGGAGGAATAGACGTTACGGCGACAACATCTTATAAAGAAGTGCCTGTACCCCAAAATAGCGAAACCTTAGAAATACATTTAAAAGGATTACAAGGCGGTCATAGCGGAATGGATATTCATAAAGGATTGGGTAATGCCA
>WFXA01000225.1 GCA_015490835.1 Flavobacteriaceae bacterium
TAATAGTGGTAGTTATATTGTTAATAATTTTTCTGAAAAATTAATAAAACAATACGAAACAATTATTAAAGAGAAAGACCGTATTATTACTTTGTTGGAAGAAAAAATTAGAAACACAGAAAAAAAATAAAAAATAAAAATCCATTATTTTTACCAATTCTTAAAACAATAGCAAAAATATATAAGTGTTATAAACAAATCAACTTCTCGTCTTCTAAAGGGAAGTGATATAAAATATTTTGCTACCTTGCCTCATTATGTTAAAACACTTGCTTATACTGTTATTTCCTGTTTTGTTTTGGGGTCAGCAACTTACCTTAGTTGATTCTATGTCGCTTCAAGCCGATGTTTTTGTAGGCAAAGATGCGTATCATAACACGTATTATATAGCAGACAACGTTTTTTATAAAAAAGAAAGCAACAAAGCGTTTACCTTTACCGATTATTCGTTGGGAAACCTTACCCAAGCAGATATTATAAATCCTTTAAAAATCCTTTTGTTTTATCAAGAAACCAATACCGTTGTTTTTGTAGATAATACCTTAAACGAGATAGAACGAATAAACCTTAATGATCTGCCGGATACTGTTTTTGCTCGAAGCGTAACAAATACCGGAAATAATATGATTTGGGTATATAATGAGATTGCCCAACAATTATTTTTATACAATTACCGTAGTAACCAATTTGTTTTTATCTCACCTTATTTTGACGAAAATTTAATTTATCAAACCAGTGATTTTTATTATTGTTATTTGCTCTTTACTAACAAGATTGTAGCTTTAAACACCTACGGAAGTTTACTTTTTACACTACCGGTCTCCGGATTTTCAAAAATTGCGTTTTACAAACAAAACCTTATAGGTGTAGAAAACAACAAACTATTTTATATAACTCAAGAAGATATTCAACCCATAAAAATACCATTACCCGAAATTACCATAAAAGACTTGCAACTTTTTGAAGAATTCCTGTATATTTATGACGGAAAAAATACGTATACATTTTTAGTAAAACACCCTAACTAAATCACCTTATGCACATAGCCATAGCCGGAAACATAGGAGCAGGAAAAACCACACTAACCAGAATGTTAGCCAAGCATTATAAATGGATTGCACAGTATGAAGACGTTGAAGACAATCCGTATCTCGATGATTTTTACAACCAAATGGAACGTTGGTCGTTTAATCTTCAGGTTTATTTTTTAAACAGTAGGTTTCGGCAAATACTCGATATAAGAGAACAAAAAAAAACCGTTATTCAAGACAGAACCATTTATGAAGACGCTTTTATTTTTGCTCCCAACCTTCATGCAATGGGCTTAATGACCAACAGGGATTATAAAAACTATCGATCGCTTTTTGATTTAATGGAAAGCGTAACCCAACCACCCGATTTGCTTATTTACCTAAGAAGCTCAATTGAAAATTTAGTAAAACAAATTCATAAACGAGGACGCGAATACGAAAACTCCATTAGTATCGACTATCTAAGCCGTTTAAACGAACGCTATGAAGCGTGGATTCACGACTACGACAAAGGAAATTTGTTAATTGTAGATGTAGATAGTCTCGATTTTGTAGATAACCCCGAACATTTAGGCGAGATTATTAATCGAATTGATGCTGAGTTACATGGGTTGTTTTAGTTTCTATTTGGCAGTTTTCAGTTGGCAGTCTTCAGTTGACAGTATTCAGTGGGCAGTATTCAGTGGGCAGTTTTCAGTAGGCAGTTTTCAGTCGTGAGCGTGAATCGTGTTTCGAAAAAATATTCAATACTCATCACCTCACAAACTCACCACCTCACTAACTCACCACCTCAATTCTAAATCGAGAAAGTCGTCAATCAAAAACAGTCAATCACAAAACGGTCTCGGTCGTTTAAGAAACCTAACTTTCTTCGAAGTTTTGTAATGTGATTTTTTTCAAGTGTAACAACTGCTACTTCTTTTTTTTCAGAAAAAAATAATCGTCCGCCCAAGACATCATAAACCGACGAATGTCCGGTATAAACAATACCATTTTCATCTTTACCAACCCGATTTACGCCTACGGCGTAACACATATTTTCAATAGCTCGGGCTTTTAAAAGGGCATCCCATGCACTGATTCTTCTTTCGGGCCAATTGGCAACAAATAGCAAAACATCATAATCATTGGTGTTTCTAGCCCAAACCGGAAATCGTAAATCGTAACAAATTAACGGGCAAACCTTCCAACCTTTATAGTGTACAAGCAGTCGTTTTGTACCTTTTTTATACACTTTATCTTCTCCTGCGAGCGTAAATGTATGACGTTTGTCGTAGGTTTTAAAAGTTTGGTCTGGAAAAACAAAAAACAACCTGTTAAAATAATCTTCACCGTCTTTTACAATAAGGCTTCCGGTGATTGCTGTTTGATACTTTTTGGCTATTTCTTGCATCCAATTTAATGTTTTTCCATCTTTGTCTTCAGCCAGACTTTCGGCATTCATTGAAAAACCGGTTGTAAACATTTCGGGTAAAATAATTACATCTGTTTTTTGATTTTCAGAAAAAATATCACCAATTTTTTTTGATAAAGCATTGCGGTTTTCTTCGGGATTTTCCCAAAGCAAATCTGCTTGCACCAAAGCTAAGGTTAACGTATCTTGCATACCGTAAAATTATAGAAATTATCTAACATGAAACGCGTTACTTTTTTATTTGTATTATTTTTTAGTCTCACAATAGCTGCACAACAAGGCGGAATGTGGATTCCGTCCCTTCTTAAGGGGATGAATGAACAAGAAATGAAGCAACTGGGCAGTAATCTTACTGCTAAGGATATTTACGATGTTAATACTTCTTCTTTAAAAGATGCCATTGTTCATTTTAACGGAGGGTGTACGGCAGAGGTAATTTCGCCTAACGGATTGTTGCTTACCAATCATCATTGCGGTTTTAGTCAGATACAGTCGCATTCAACGCTCGAAAACGATTATATTAAAAATGGATTTTGGGCAAAAAGTTATGCAGATGAGCTTCCAAACGAAGGGTTGTATGTAGATTTTATCGTTCGGATAGAAGATGTTACCCAACAAGTTTTGCTTGGGGTTAGTGATGCTATGCCTGAAAGAGAAAAACAATCTAAAATAAATTCAAACAGCAACGCTGTAGAAAAGGCAACTAAAAAAGAAGCTTGGCAAAAAACCAAAATAAAAGCATTTTATAAAGGGAATCGGTATTTTTTATTTGTTTACGAACGATATGAAGATATTAGATTGGTAGGAGCACCGCCGGCAAGTATCGGTAAGTTTGGCAGCGATACAGACAATTGGGTTTGGCCAAGACATACCGGCGATTTTTCAATGTTTAGAATTTATGCTTCAAAAGATAATAAGCCTGCAAAATACAGTTTTGATAACGTGCCTTTTAAGCCGAAACATTTTTTACCTATTTCTATAAAAGGGATAAAAGAAGGCGATTTTACGTTAGTATTCGGGTTTCCGGGAAGAACTAACGAATACCTTCCGGCAGTAGCCGTAGAGCAAATCATTCAAAAAATTAACCCAAGTAATATTGCTATTCGTGAAGCAGCCTTGCAAGTTATTGATAAAGCGATGAAAGAAGATGATAAAATACGTATTCAATACGCATCAAAACAAGCCAGGATAGCTAATTATTGGAAAAAATGGATAGGTGAAAATCTGGGTTTAGAAAAAACAAATGCTATCGACAAAAAGAAAGATTTTGAAAAACTGTTTCTTCAAAAAGTAAACAAAAAAGGACTACTTGAAAAATACGGTAATCTATTACCCCAATTTAATGTTTTATATAAAGAAATAGAACCCATTGCTGTTAAACGTTCTAATTTTTTAGAAGTCTTTATTAGAAACAACGAGTTAATGCAACTTATGTTTAGAATGTATCAACTTGAAAGTTCTTTAAATAGAGGGGATACCTATTTTATTCAAACAAAAAAAAATGTATTATCACGTGCAAAAAAACTATTTAAAAACTATAATGCCCTTGTAGACAAAGGTGTTTTTAACGCTATTATGCCACTTTATACAAAAAGTGCAGATGCTTCCATTTACGATAAAACCGGATTTACTTCTTTTGAAGATACTGTGCAAATGCTAACCGGAACACCTCAAGAAATTATTTCAAAAATTAATAGCGATGCTGCATATCAATATGCAAAACCTTATTTCGAAGAATTTTACAGTACCCTAAATCCATCCTTTTTTGCGTTAAACGATAAAATTAATAATCTTCAAAAATTATACATTAAGGCACAAATGGAAGTATTACCAAATGAGCGATATTTCCCCGATGCTAATAGTACCTTAAGAGTAACTTACGGGCAGGTAAAAGGGTATGCACCGAAAGACGGTGTTTACTATTATCCAATTTCACATCTCGAAGGAGTGATGGAAAAATACATTCCCGGCGATTATGAATTTGATGTTCCTCAAAAATTGCAAGACTTATACGCTTCAAAAAATTACGGAAAGTATGCCGATGAGAATGGAAAAATGCCGGTTTGCTTTTTAGGAACCAACCATACTACAGGTGGAAATTCCGGAAGTCCTGCAATTGATGCAAACGGAAATTTAATAGGTCTTAATTTTGACCGCGTTTGGGAAGGCACTATGAGTGACATTTATTACGACCCCGAAATTTGCAGGAACATCATGGTAGACATCCGCTATGTGCTGTTTATTATTGATAAATATGCCGGAGCAAACCGGTTAATAAACGAGATGAAAATTATAGATTAAAAAAACTAACCGCTTATTCTCTTTTTACCAATAAGTAAAACCCGTTATCTAACGGCAAATATCCTTGATCATAGACATAATAATACATTGCGCCGGCTTTAGTAGTATAAATTGAGGTAAAATAACTAAAATCAAAACCCAACTGTAACAACTTGGTTTTTGTTATTTTGGTCTTTCCGGTTGGGTTTTGCGACTCTAATATTCGGAAGTTTTTTCGTAACCTGTTGTTAATGGTACGCAACAAGTTTTTACTGTCCTTGTTGAGCGAGTTGTTATAGGTATTTCTGCAACCGTCGCTACAAAACTTTTTGTCGGCTCTTCCTATAATTTTTCTTCCGCATTCAGGACACTTTTTTTCCATTTACCAATCGGTTATATGACCCCAATTTTCACCTCGTTTAATTCGGTATAACTGCATTTCGGAAATACCAAACTGTTTGGCTATAAGACGCAGGCGCGTTTTTCGGTTAGGGTCAAAAATTCTTCGTTTTAATAATTTTACCTTTGCATCACTTAACTTCGAGTAAGAAGGTTTCTGCCTTAAAGGGTTGTTTTTGTTATGCGCAATTAATTCTTTTTTAGTCGCAAACTTTAAGTTACTGATATGATTGTTTTTCTTGTTAAAATCTTTATGAATAACAAAAGGTTTGTTTTTATCGTTTTCTAAAAATAGTTCGGCAACCATTCGGTGTATGTATAGCAAATCATTTTTTCCGTTCTTTTTAGGTACCGTAAAAACATCATAACCTGCCAAAGTATATACCTTTATCGGTTTGCCTTTTACATTTTTCATATCCTGGTAAATGTTTCCAAAATTAGATACTTCCAGGTGTAACTCTTTTTTCCAATGTTCTCTTCGGTATGGTTTCCATACCTCATTAATATTTGTATTCATCTTTTAGGGAAGTTAATTTTATTTTCAAATATACAAAAAATATCATTTTTTTATATAAAAATGATAAATACTCTGAATTCTAACAAAAAATGTATCTGATATGGTTGGATTAAGTTGGTTTTGATTCTTCCCAAATTCAAAAGACGAAGTTTTAAATTTAATGGAATTTTGTATAAAAAAACCATGTGTTCGTTTGTTGTTATTCTTAATTTTGTGTGAATTTATTGGATTAAAATAGTTGTTTTTGATATTCTATTATGGGCTGTTTTTAGCACTAATATTCAAATTATTAGCATTAATTTTTAAGCTTAAAATGATGCTCAATTTTTTATAAAAAATACTTACTTTTGCTCTCTTATTTAACCGTAGCTTTGATATGAATGCTAAATTTAATGAATACAAGGGATTAAACCTCCCTAAATTAGCCGAAGAGGTTTTAAATTTTTGGAAGTCTGAAGACATTTTTAAAAAAAGTGTTGAAACTCGTGATGCGAACAAACCGTTCATTTTTTTTGAAGGACCTCCTTCAGCCAATGGACTTCCCGGTATTCATCACGTAATGGCGCGTTCTATTAAAGATATTTTTTGCAGGTATAAAACCCAAAAAGGATTTCGAGTAGAACGAAAAGCCGGTTGGGACACTCACGGCTTACCTATAGAGCTGGGTGTTGAAAAAGAATTGGGAATCACTAAAGAAGACATCGGAAAAAAAATAAGCGTAGAAGACTATAATGTCGCGTGTAAAAAAGCAGTGATGCGATACACCGATGTCTGGAATAAACTTACTGAAGAGTATGGTTATTGGGTAGATATGGAAAACCCCTACATTACCTATAACCCCAAATATATGGAAACGGTTTGGTGGCTTTTAAAACAAATTTACAATAAAGGCTTGCTTTATAAAGGATACACCATACAACCCTATTCGCCAAAAGCCGGAACAGGTCTTAGTTCGCACGAGTTAAACCAGCCCGGAACCTACCAAAACGTTACAGACACAACGGTTGTCGCTCAATTTAAAGCCCAAAAAGAAACTCTTCCGGATTTTCTTAAAAAAAACGAAGGAGATATCTATTTTCTTGCTTGGACAACCACCCCTTGGACATTACCTTCAAATACAGCATTAACCGTCGGGAAAAAAATAGATTATGTGTTGGTAAAAACCTATAATCAATACACATTTAAACCCATTCAAGTGATTTTGGCAAAAGACTTGGTTGAAAAAGTTTTTTCAGGAAGGTTTAAAGCCGTTAACACCGAAGAAGAATTAAAATCCTACAATAAAGAAGATAAAGAAATACCGTATTTAACAGGTGAAACATTTAAAGGCAATGAATTATTAGAAAGCTGTTACGAGCAACTATTACCCTATGCTTTACCTTTTCAAAATCCCGAAAATGCTTTTAGAGTAATTGCGGGGGATTTTGTTACTACCGAAGACGGTACCGGTATTGTACATACCGCCCCAACGTTTGGAGCAGACGATTTTAAGGTGGCACAGCAAGCAAAACCTCCGGTTCCTCCCATGTTGGTTTTAGACCAAAATGGTAAAGCTGTTCCGCTGGTAGATTTACAAGGAAAATTTAGACCCGAAATGAGTGAGTTTGCCGGTAAATATGTAAAAAACGAATATTACGATGAAGGTACTGCTCCCGAAAAATCGGTAGATGTAGAAATTGCTATTAAATTAAAAACCGAAAACAAAGCCTTTAAAGTCGAAAAATACACGCACAGTTATCCCAATTGTTGGCGAACCGACAAACCCATTTTATACTATCCTTTAGATTCTTGGTTTATTAAAGTTACAGCGTTTAAAGACCGAATGTATGAACTTAATAAAACCATAAACTGGAAACCAAAAGCCACCGGAGAAGGACGTTTTGGAAACTGGTTGGCAAACGCAAATGATTGGAACCTTTCTCGCTCCCGATTTTGGGGAATTCCACTCCCACTTTGGCGTACCGAAGACGGAACCGAAGAAAAAATTATAGGATCGGTAGAAGAACTAAAGATAGAAATGAAAAAATCCGTAGCAGCCGGTTTGTTGAAAGAAGATATTTTTAAGAATTTTGTAATAGGAGATTTTTCTGAAGAAAATTACCAAACAGTTGACCTGCATAAAAACATTGTAGATAAAATTATCTTGGTTTCCGACAGCGGAAAACCTATGAAAAGAGAAGCCGATTTAATAGATGTTTGGTTCGATAGCGGTAGCATGCCCTATGCACAATGGCACTATCCTTTCGAAAACAAAGATAAAGTTGAACAAACTTGGCGAAAAGCCGATTTTATTGCCGAAGGGGTTGACCAAACGCGAGGTTGGTTTTATACACTACACGCTATAGCTACTATGATTTTTGATGATGTAGCTTATAAAAATGTGGTGTCAAACGGATTGGTTTTGGATAAAAACGGACAAAAAATGTCTAAACGATTAGGAAACGCTGTCGATCCGTTTGAAACATTAAAAAAATACGGACCCGATGCAACACGATGGTATATGATAAGCAATGCCAACCCTTGGGACAACCTAAAATTTGACAGTAACGGAATAGGAGAGGTTAGAAACAAGTTTTTCGGAACACTATACAATACCTATAGCTTTTTTAGCTTATACGCCAATTTAGATAATTTTACGTATTTCGAAAAAGACATCCCTTTAACCGAAAGACCCGAAATTGACAGATGGATACTTTCAGAGCTTCATACACTTACTAAAAAAGTAGATGATTACTATACCGATTACGAACCTACCAAAGCCACAAGAGCCATTTCTTATTTTGTTCAAGAAAACTTAAGTAATTGGTATGTGCGTTTAAGCAGAAGACGCTATTGGAAACAATCTATGGGAGCAGATAAACTTTCGGCTTATCAAACTTTATATACCTGCTTGGTAACGATTGCAAAATTAAGCGCACCGATTGCTCCGTTTTTTATGGATAGGTTATACAAAGATTTAAATGAGGTTACTCATAAAGAACCTTTTAATTCGGTTCACCTTAGTGATTTTCCACAAGCAGATGATAGATTTATAGACACTACTCTCGAACACAGAATGCAGAAAGCACAAACCATTACTTCGTTAGTTTTATCCTTGCGACAAAAAGAAAAAATTAAAGTGAGACAACCGTTGCAAAAAATTATGATTCCGGTTTTAGATGAAACCCAACGAAAAGAAATAGTATCTGTGGCAGATCTTATCAAATCGGAAGTGAATGTAAAAGAAATAGATTTAATAGATGAAGATTCAGGTATTTTAGTAAAGCAAATAAAACCCGATTTTAAAAAATTGGGACCTCGTTTTGGAAAAGATATGAAAGCCATAGCGCAACTTATTTCAGAATTTGACCAAGAAAAAATAAAGAAATTAGAAAAAGAAGGCGAAATAGATATTGAAATAAACCAAAAAAGTACTAAATTGTCCTTGGATGACGTTCTTATTACACCACAAGATATTGAAGGGTGGTTAGTAGCCGGAAATAGTGATGTTACAGTTGCTTTAGATATTACGCTTAATCCCGAGTTACTAAATGAAGGTATAGCAAGAGAATTAGTTAATCGAATTCAAAATTTAAGAAAGGATTCGGGGTTTGAAGTTACTGACAGAATTGATGTAACCATTCAAGAAGATGAAAAGCTAAAAAAAGCAGTTACTAATAATGAAGATTATATTAAAAGAGAAACACTTTCTAAAACAATAACATTTGCAGACCATGTTAATAATGGAACAGAAATTGCTTTTGATGATATTAAAACAAAATTACTGATTAAAAAATAGAATTATGACACAAGAACCTAAAATACGATACAGCGATGAGGAGCTTGAAGAATTTAGAAAGCTCATTAATAATAAAATAGAACAAGCTCAAAGACAATTAGAACTTATAGAGAGTGCCTACCGGAACGACCAAAATAATGGCACAGATGATACTTCTCCTACTTTTAAAGCTTTTGATGAAGGAAGTCAAGTAATGAGTAAAGAAACAGCATCACAACTGGCTATTCGTCAAGAAAAATTTATTCGTGATTTAAAAAATGCACTCATCAGAATTGAAAATAAAACCTATGGAATATGTCGTGTAACAAAAAGATTAATTAATAAAGAGCGTTTAAAATTAGTTCCTCATGCGACTTTAAGTATTGAGGCGAAGAATATGCAATAATAACTTATTTTACAAACGAAAAAGAGCCGCTAATTTTTAACGGCTCTTTTTAGTTATACATTTGTTTGTTATCCTTTTTTTAGCCCGAAAAATTCACGGAATTTTTAAACGACTAAGTACTGCCAACAAATTTGTGTGTTTTGAAAACACCCGAATTTGGGGTATTTCTAAGTCGGGGTTTCCCGCATTTTCCTTTTATCTATAGCATATTCATATAATTCACTCCGTTTTTATATGAATAATGCGGGTTAAAGCGTAATACTTCATAAAAGAAATAAATAACAGAATTTATTAAAATCAATAAGATAGTTTCTATTGTTTTCATTTTGGGGTCTAATTTTTAATAACACGTTTAGTCAAACTTCCTTTTTGTGTTTGTACCTTTATAAAATACATCGCATTTTCTAAGTTTTCAAGCGAAAGATTAACGGTGTTTGCCTGATTTCCGTTTGCCGTTTGCACTGTTCTTCCTCTAACATCCATTACGGTAATTTGTGTAATAGGCGTTTTAGGCGAAACAATCGTCAAATTGCCATTAGTAGGATTCGGGAAAAGTGTGATTTGCTCTAAAGCAAAATCTGTAGTTCCCAATGCAGGTTCTTTAAATAGCAAAA
>WFXA01000226.1 GCA_015490835.1 Flavobacteriaceae bacterium
GATATATATTTATTTCAACCGAACAGGAAAACAAAACAGCTAATCCTAAATATTCAATAATACCGTGAGGCAATACAGCTGTCAGTGTTTTTAATAATCCAAACTCTGACGAATACTTATTGATTGCGATACCATATAATAATCCATTGAAAACCATGAATGACAGATTTGTTAGGTTAAACGTTAAAAAACCAAATAAAATTAAAACTCCAATTAATAAGTTGTTAGAAATTATTTTAAATAAATCATTAACGTCTAAAGCAATATTAAGAGTCTTAAAAGAATCAGGTTTAATAGAACTTCCTGACAAGAAAAAATATCCAAATAATGCAAAAATTATGAATATACTAATGAACGTAAGAATACTATATTTTGATAGTTTTTTAATCATAAAATATAATATTTGAAAAATAGTATTATTGCAATTAACGACACAGTTGGGATAAATGAAGCTATAATACTTTTCGCAAAATTTAAGTTGGTATTATTGTATAACCCGATAGCTATTAATACTGATGTTGCAAAATCTCCGGATTTTGCAATCATTATATGAGGTATCGAATTAGATAACAGATTTCCGATTTCTTCCATTTCATACATTCTGTTTTCTAAAAAGAATATATTTAAAACAGCAATTATTACTGCTGATACTAAAAAACCCAAGTAAGAAATCCCCGTAATTTTTAGTGTTTTTCTAAAATCAATTTCTTGCCATAAAATTTCTAAAAACAAAAAAATGAGAATTGTTTGATAGAACCAACCGCCAAATTGAGCTGCGATTATCAATGGTATTGAGGTGTAAGTTGTAAATGATTTAAAATCAATTTTTAACGCTTCGTTTAATGGGTCAAAATCTGTTTGTTCAGTTACTATATATAGATTTAATATTGAAAATATGACTAATCCTAATTGTATTAATAGTATTTCATATTTTTTAATTTTGATTAATTCCTCTTTTGAGAGAAAATTAAATTCTCTTTTGGTATTATCGGTATTATACAGTATGTACCAAATAAGTAAATTAAACCCAATTGCGAAGACTGCATACAACTGATAATCTTCTGTGTTACCCAATATTAAAAAAAGCAAGTAAGTCAATGAAAGACTAGCAAAAAAAGCTATAAATTTTAACATAATAATCGAATGGTTTTAAAGAAGGAAGAAGTAATGTGTCATTACTTCTTCCTTAATTCCTAAAGCCCAACTCCTAGCCCAACAGCTAGTTGAACTCCGCACAATACTCCTAATGCTCCTAAGACACCTGCACCACCTCCATAGATAGTCCCTGCATCTCTTAAGAAGTTGTCATCAGTAGCAGCACCTGCTATGTAAATAGCTTGTGATGCAGATGAGTCAACTAGAGTACTTGCTAAAGGAAGAGCTAATAATGCTAAAACAAATAACATAATTGCAATGTTTCTTCTTTTAGATTTCATAATGAAGTACATTTTAGTTACACCTACTCTTTACAGGCTTTTCGGCATTCTCCTTTTGTTTGTCCAAAACTACATCTAACGTGGTCTTAGATTTTTTTTAAATATGTAAAACATCCTTTAACTCATTGTGTATTAGTCAATATAAGAAGTAAGCTACTTCAGCCCAAAGGCGAAGTGTTTTCTTCTATACCCCGAATTTGAAATTAATGATAACAAAGCCTGGTTTACATACTTTTCGGAACAATAACATCTCTCTGCTGGCAATCTCTCACATTATTTTGTAAAAGTCAAGTACGTGAAACAAATTGAAACAAATTGAAACAAATTGAAACAAATTGAAACAAATTGAAACAAACTATGTTATTTGCAAAATTATGGTGGCGGGATTATGCCCTTTGGGGACTGAGGCATGAGGACGGAGGTCGGATAGAATCTAATATCTGCAATCATCAATCTGCCAACCTAAATCCTAACCGCAGAGAGCGCGAAGGAATCCGTGCCTTTGGCAGGCAAGCGCCAGGGCGCAAAGTGGGGATGCAGGAATGTCAGGAATTGCTCGATAAACTCCAAGGGTATTTTAAACAAAATTATTCATAACAAGCGGAGGTATGCCCCTGCTGACACTTGAGCATTTGTCATTTATCCCAAAAAGCAGAAAATTCAGGTGAGTTTTCC
>WFXA01000227.1 GCA_015490835.1 Flavobacteriaceae bacterium
CTTTATAAAATGTAAAAACAATCTATGATTAAAAAAGCCCTATCCCCATTTTTATTTTTGTTATTATTCTCCTGCTCTTCCTCTAACACAACAGAGATAGAACCCAACAAAAAAGCCCGCTGGATTACCGAAGCATTTAACACCATTGCAGCAGGCGATTATCCGCAAGTAAAAGCAGTATCTTGGTGGCACGAAAATTTTACCGGGACCTATTTGCGAGTAGATTCATCTCCTCAAAGCATTGAAGCTTATCGCGAAGCAATAGCTTCACCTGTATTTATTTCGGAAACAAGGATTGAAAATGAAAAACTAATTGCTCCCACCGGAAATAAAGTTTACCATGCTGCATATCCCGATTTTGGTGGCACCGAAGATATTGTGACTGATGAACGCATTTATTATTTTGAAGATTTAGTTCAAAAAGAACTGGCTTGGGCATATTTTTCAAACAATTGGATAGATGAAATCGTTTTTCCAACCCAACCGGTTAATACCATTTTGTCCACCGGAAAAATCCCGTTTATTCGTCTTATGGCACGAAGTAATTTTAACGAAGATCAAGCCGATCCTGTGTACAGCATGCAACGTATTATTGATGGCGATTTTGATAGTGAACTAACACAATGGGCAATAGATGCAGCGAACACAAACACCACATTACTTGCCGAATTTGGCACCGAAGTCAACGGTAGTTGGTTTCCGTGGAACGGCGTTTATAACGGAGGTGCAACTACAACCAATTATGGCGACCCTAATCTTCCGGACGGACCGGAACGATTTAGAGATGCTTATCGCCATATAATAGCTATTTGTAGAAATAATGGAGCTACTAATATTACTTGGTTTTTTCACGTAGATGCCGAAGGACAACCCGATGAAGATTGGAACAAAATAGCTAATTATTATCCCGGCGATGATTACATAGACTGGGTAGGGGCGAGCGTTTATGGAAATCATTTTCAAGATGAAGATTATATAACGTTTGAAGATAAACTTAATATGATTTATCCGGATCTTGTTGCTTTAACAAATAAACCCATCGCCATTCTCGAATTTGCCATTACCGAGTTGGAATAAAAACACAAGATATGTTAAAAAGAAATGTTACATTATTAGTTTTATCGTTATTTTTAATGATAGTTACCTCTTGTTCAAAAGAAGATAAAGTTACATGTACTACTTGCCGATCTGATCAAACACCCGATTTTGAGCTCTGTAAAGAGAGCAATGGAAACGCCAGTGTTAATGGTGAAGACACTGGTGTAAAATATGAAATTTATTTGGCTAGTCTACAAGAAACGGGAGTTACTTGTGGAGGTTAATTTAATCATTTAATTTTAAAACCGCCATAAAAGCTTCTTGCGGAATTTCTACATTACCTACTTGACGCATTCGTTTCTTCCCTTTTTTCTGTTTTTCCAGCAGTTTTCGTTTTCGTGAAATATCCCCACCATAACATTTTGCTGTCACGTCTTTACGAAGAGCTTTAACCGTTTCTCGAGCAATAATTTTAGCACCGATTGCTGCTTGGATGGGAATGTCAAACTGTTGACGAGGTATGAGTTGCCGTAATTTTTCACACATTTTTTTACCTATTTCATAGGCATTATCTTTATGTAACAATGCCGAAAGAGCATCTACCGGATTTCCGTTTAACAAAACATCCACCTTTACCAATTTAGATTCACGTAAACCGATAGGGTGATAATCAAAAGAGGCATAGCCTTTTGATACGGTTTTTAAACGATCGTAGAAATCAAAAACAATCTCGGCAAGGGGCATGTCAAAGGTAAGTTCAACACGCTGGGTCGTTAAGTAGGTTTGATGAGTAAGTTCGCCTCGTTTAGAAATGCAGAGCGTCATAATAGGACCTACAAAATCTGCTTTTGTAATAATGCTTGCCTTGATATAGGGTTCTTCTACTCTGTTTAATTTTGAAGGATCTGGCAAATCGGACGGGTTATTCACCAAAATTACTTTATCTGGTTCTTTATTGGTAAAAGCGTGGTACGAAACGTTAGGAACGGTGGTAATAACGGTCATTCCAAATTCTCTTTCAAGTCGTTCTTGAATTATCTCAAGATGTAACATTCCTAGAAATCCACATCGAAAACCAAAACCCAGTGCGGCAGAACTTTCGGGTTGGAATACTAATGAAGCATCGTTTAACTGAAGTTTTTCCATTGAGTTTCTAAGCTCCTCATAATCTTCGGTGTCAACGGGGTAAATACCGGCAAAAACCATAGGTTTTACATCTTCAAAACCTTCAATCTGGTTTTGGGTTGGGTTTTTAAAATCGGTAATAGTATCACCTACTTTTACTTCTCGAGCATCTTTAATTCCGGTAATTAAATACCCTACATCTCCGGCTTTGATGGTTTTTTTTGGTTCTTGTTTAAGTTTAAGCGTTCCTACTTCATCGGCAAAATAATCTTTTCCGGTAGCCATAAACTTAATGTGTTGTCCTTTTCTTATTTGTCCGTTCAAAATTCTAAAATAGGTTTCAACACCTCGAAAAGGATTATAAACCGAGTCAAAAATTAATGCCTGCAGGGGTTCGTTTTCGTTTCCTTTTGGCGCCGGAATACGTTTGATAATGGCTTCGAGAATTTCTTCAATACCCAATCCGGTTTTGGCACTGGCAGGGATTACATCTTCAGGACTACAGCCTAACAAATCGACAATATCATCGGTTACTTCTTCAGGGTTGGCTGAAGGGAGGTCAATTTTATTTAAAACAGGAATTATTTCAAGATCATTATCTAAAGCTAAATATAAATTAGAGATGGTTTGTGCTTGTATGCTTTGAGCAGCATCTACAATTAATAAAGCGCCTTCACAAGCAGCAATAGAGCGAGAGACTTCATACGAAAAGTCTACATGCCCGGGAGTGTCAATAAGATTTAACACATAATTTTCACCCTTATATTCATATTCCATTTGTATGGCGTGACTTTTAATGGTAATACCGCGTTCGCGCTCCAAGTCCATATTATCAAGTAGTTGATCTTGTTGGTCACGTTCTGCAATGGTATTGGTAAAACCTAAAAGCCTATCTGCCAAAGTGCTTTTTCCGTGGTCTATGTGTGCAATGATGCAAAAATTTCTAATATTCTTCATATAAAAATCCGTTGAATAAAAAGGAGGTGCAAATATACATTAAAACTTAAGTTTAAAAGAGGTATTAACAAGTAAGTAGATTTCATTTAAAAAGAGAATTAAAACAGGCTGCTTTTTATTTAAACATTGATTACTTTTTTCAGAAAAGAAGAATGACTATAAAAAAGCACTTTGTCGAAAAAAAAAGCGCTTTATCTTGCAAAATGTTAAATTTTTTAACATATTTGAACTTTCAGTTTGTCGTTTAAGCGAAATTTTTTTTTTCGAGTTCCCCTTAAAGACGGCTGATTATTTGTATGTCACCAATAATAAACCAACTATGATTAGAAGTAATTTATTGCTGTTGTTGTTTTTTGTAATTTATTCAACGAGTTTTTCACAAAAAACAACCATATCGGGGGTTGTAAAAGATTCAAATGACGCACCCATTGAGTTTGTTAATGTTTTATTGTTTGAATTAGAGGGAGAAACACCTATAAAAGGAGTTGTTACCGAGGAAAACGGCACGTTTTTATTAGAAGTTCCCGAAGAAAAGTCGTACAAATTGCAATTTAGTTTTATTGGTTTTAAATCTGTAATCAAACAAATAAATCCTCCTTATTCGTTCTTAAACATACAATTTGAAGAAGAAGCTGAAGCTCTTGAAGAAACAGTGGTAACTGCAAAAAAACCGGTAATTAAAAAGGAGGCTGGTAAATTAGTGTTTAATGTAGAAAACTCGTCGTTTGCAACAGGAAATACGATGAGCTTGCTATCTAAAACGCCGGGTGTGATAGTTATAGGTGAATCTATTTCAATAAAAAACACACCGGCAACAGTTTATATAAACGGAAAGCGGGTATATTTATCACCACAAGAAGTTTCTTCCTTATTAGAGTCTTTAGATGCTTCTGTTGTAAAACAAGTAGAGGTTATTACAAATCCCTCTGCCAAATATGACGCAGAGGTGGGAGCAATTTTAAATATTGTTACCTCAAGAGCAGTTTCTGTTGGATATAAAGGTTCGCTTTCTCATACTTACGAACAAGGAATTTTTCCAAAGCACCTTACCACAACATCCCATTTTTATAAAAATAATTGGGTTAATTTATTCGGAAGCTATTCATATAGTAACCGCACAGAAAACAAACAAGACGATTCTTATATAACATTTTTTAATCCTGATGATACGCAAAACTCTTTTTGGGAAAATAGTTTTAGAAAAATTACCCGTTTACAAACTCATCAAGCAAATGTAGTTGCCGATTTTACTATTGATGAAAAAAACTTATTAAGTCTATCTGTTTCGGGGTTTCTCACGCCGGACAAATCGTTTGAAAATGTAATGTCCGGGACAATTCAAAACAACCAACAACAAATAGACTCTACTTATAACGCTTTAAGCAATGTGGTTTATGACACTAATAATTTAACCGTTAATGTCAGCCATGATTTAAAAATCGGAAAAAAAGGAGCCAACTTAAATACCTCTTTTAACTATATTATTTATGAAAACACACAAGATCAAAATGTAGCTACTCAATACTTGGCAGCCAATGAAGCACCATTAAGTAACAACGAATTTTTAACTAACGCACAACAAAATACTAATATTTACATAGCACAAACCGATTTTACCGCTCCGTTTTATAAAGGAACTATTGAGTCGGGATTAAAATATTCTTCTGTTAACACAACCAGCGGGATAGACTTTTTTAATATTATAAACAATACCAGTCAAGCAAATTCCCAATTATCCGATTTGTTTGACTATACCGAAGCCATTTTTGCCGGGTATGTAAATTTTTCTAGAAATTGGGAAAAATGGGCTTTAACCATTGGGTTAAGAGCTGAAAACACAGATGTTACCGGAGACTCAAAATCCCTTGGTGTGGTAAATACACAAAATTATTTAAACTGGTTTCCTTCCGGTACTGTTACATATAATCCGAAAAGCGGAAACCCCATAGGCATAAGTTATAAACGCAGTATTTCAAGACCCAGGTATCAAAGTTTAAACCCTTTTAAATATTTTGTAAACGAAACGTTTATCTCTGAAGGAAACCCAAATCTGGTTCCATCAATTCGCGACAAAGTAACCCTTAGTTATACCCATAAAAATAAATGGATTTTTGAAGCATACTACGACTACGTAAAAAATCCGCTAACACTATCAACCTTTATAAACAATGAAAATCAAACGTCTCAGCAATTAGACATTAACAGTATTTACAACTATCAGTATAGTTTTGATGTTACTTATTTGGGCTTTATAACCTCTTGGTGGTACTCGCAAGTGGTAACCTCTACCTTTTACATGGAAAATAAATTTTATGCCATTGAAAGTACACCCGAAACATACTCTAACAACACCTTAGGTTTCTTCTCTAATGTGTTTAACCGATTTTATTTAACAAAAGACCGAAAGTTTTCTATGGACGTTGCCTACTATTATCTTTCAAATATGATAGCAGGAACATTAGAATATAAAAACCAAAATCGCTTAAATATTTCCTTTTACAAATCGTTATGGAACCGAAGAGCTAGCATTATAGTTGGGCTTGATGATGTTTTTAATACAATGAATATCCCTGTTACGGTAAACTATTATAATCAAGATTTTTGGTATTTTCCAAAAGAGGAAAACAGGTTGTTTAGAGTAACATTTAAATATAATTTCGGAAATGCCCGTTTACGCGATAATAATCGAAACAATACAACAGACGAGAGTGACAGGCTTAAATAATTTCCATTTCAATTAAAAGACTATTTTTGCATTATAATGGCAAAAATAGGTAACATAGATTTAGGAGATTTTCCGTTGTTATTAGCTCCTATGGA
The DNA here is from genome assembly GCA_015490835.1 of Flavobacteriaceae bacterium. Classification (GTDB taxonomy): domain Bacteria; phylum Bacteroidota; class Bacteroidia; order Flavobacteriales; family Flavobacteriaceae; genus Marifrigoribacter. Next base: position 5,941 of record WFXA01000227.1, read on the forward strand.
AGATGTAAGCGACCCACCTTTCAGGGCACTTTGTAAAGAGCAAGGAGCCGATGTGGTTTATACCGAATTTATTTCAAGCGAAGGACTTATACGCGATGCTGTAAAAAGTACAATGAAGCTTGATATTTATGAATACGAGCGACCTGTAGGAATTCAAATTTTTGGAGCAAACCTAACTTCTATGCTCAAAACCGTTGAAATTGTTGAAGCCTCAAACCCCGACTTTATTGACATTAATTTTGGTTGCCCTGTAAAAAAAGTAGTAAGTAAAGGAGCAGGAGCCGGAATATTAAAAAACATCGATTTAATGGTAAAGTTAACCCGTGAAATGGTTAACCATACCAAACTTCCTATTACCGTCAAAACACGTTTAGGTTGGGATAAAGACTCAATTAAAATAGTAGAAGTTGCCGAAAGGCTACAAGATGTAGGTTGTCAAGCCATTGCCATTCATGGACGAACCCGCGCCCAAATGTATAAAGGGAAAGCCGACTGGAAACCCATCGCACAAGTTAAAAATAACCCTAGAATGCACATTCCTGTTTTTGGAAACGGAGATGTTGATTCACCCGAAAAAGCTCTAGAAATGAGAGATAAATACGGGCTGGACGGAGCAATGATTGGTCGAGCAACAATTGGATATCCTTGGTTTTTTAGAGAGGTAAAACATTATTTTAAAACCGGAAAACATCTGCAACCACCCACAATAGAAGAGCGGGTTGTAATGGCAAAAAGACACCTCGAAATGGCAATTGCTTGGAAGGGTGAAAAACTTGGTGTTTTTGAAACCCGAAGGCACTATTCAAACTATTTTAAAGGAATTCCCGGTATTAAACCATACCGTATGACAATGGTAACAAGCGATTCTTCTACAGACGTTTTTAAAGTGCTTGATGAAGTACAAGAAAAGTTTAAAAACTTCGAGGCTAAACACCTTCAATAAAATCCTTGCTAATTCTTGAAGAAGCTATTTTTGAAGAAATAATACCCAACAATATAATAGTTATTAACACCACTACGATGTTAAAAAATGTTAGTTTAACCGGATAAGGTAGCGTATCGGTAATATAAACAAGCGAATAATGCAATTGCAGTAAAACAAGTATTACACCTAAAACAACACCAATAATCCCTCCTAAAGCCGACATTAATACACCTTGATAAAAAAATATTTTTCTAATCTCAGGTAATGTTGCCCCTAAATTATATAGCGTTTTAATATTTTTTCTTTTGTCTAAAATCATCATAATTATAGAACCAATTACATTAAACAAAGCAATGATAAGCACCAAAGTAAAAATAAGATAAACCGCTAAATTTTCGGTATTAAGCATTTTATTAAGCGTATCATTTTGTTGCAGTCTGTTTTTAATAACGACATCTTGGTTAAAAAGAGTTAAAAGTTTTTTCCGAACAAATTCTTCTTCAGAAGCAGATCGCAATTTAATTTCAAGTGAAGAAATAGTTTGTTTATCAAAATCAAGTAAATTTCTTGCAAAATCGAAATCACAAAAAATGTATTTTCCGTCTAATTCTTCATTAATTTGATAGACACCTGAAACCACCGCCTTTTCTTCCTTAAAAGCCTTAGAAACATTTAAAGGTGTTATTTGTCCAACACCCGGTTTAGGAACAAACAAATGCAACAAATCACTATAGTCTTGAATCCCTAACGACAATTTACTAGATGTTTCTAACCCAATAACTACTTCGTCTAAAGAAGAATCAAACCATTTTCCGTAAAACAAAATACTGTCTATCGGAATTACATTAACAAAGTTACTGTCTACACCTTTTACATAAGCAATATGACTTTTCCCTTTGTATTGTAGGAAAGTACGCTCTTCAATAGTTTTAGAAAATGAATTAATTTGAGAAAGAGCATGCAAACGCTCTTCAATATTTTTTGCAATAGTTAGTGTTTTCCCTTTTTTAGGAATTACTTTTAAATCTGAATCAAAAACAGTAGTAAACTGAAGACTAAATTCTTTTAGCCCCGAAAAGCCCGAAAGTACTATAAATAAAGACATAACTCCCGCCACAACACCAATTCCCGCTATACGCGTGATAATATTAATAGCATTGTTACTGCTTTTAGAAAACAAATATTTTTTGGCAATGTAGAGAGAAAAAGACACAGACTATAATTTTTTCCTTTTTTGAAGTAAATCAGGATTTTTTATTGGGTTTTCATCTCCTTTTACAGCCTTGTCAATTTGGTCAATATACTCTAAAGAGTCGTCGTTATAAAACTTCAAATCCGGCATTTTTCTAAGTTGATGTCGAACAACCTGAGCTACTTGGTGTTTTATTTTTGATTTAACTAAGTCTAATTCAGAAATAATTTTTTTGGTATTTTCAACAGGGAAAATACTTACATAAATTTTTGCTATCGATAAATCGGTAGTTACACTTACTTTTGTAACCGAAAGCAAAATATTAACATGTCCGGCATCGCGAAGTGATTTTTGCAAAACAACAGCTAAATCGTTTTGTAAAACCCGAGCAATCTTTTTTTGTCTGTTACTCTCTATCATAATTTGATTATAATTAATTATGCAAAAATACTACAAATAAAGATTTGTTATTTTTGAAAACTAAATATCTTATAAAATGCAAAAAATTGAACATATAGGCATCGCAGTAAAAAGCATAAAAGAAGCCAACTTATTATATGAAAAACTATTAGGCTATTCACATTATAAAACAGAAGAAGTAAAATCTGAAGGAGTAAAAACCTCATTTTACATTTGTGGAGAAAGTAAAATAGAGTTACTGGAAGCCACACGTTCGGATAGCCCAATAGCAAAGTTTATTGAAAAAAAAGGAGAAGGAATTCATCACATTGCTTATGCGGTTAAAGATATAAACAAAGAAACACAAAGACTGGAAAAGGAAGGATTTAAAGTTTTAAACAAAACACCTAAAAGAGGAGCAGACAATAAATGGGTTGTTTTTTTACACCCTAAATCAACAGGTGGAGTTTTAGTTGAATTGTGTCAAGATGTAAAAGAATAACAAAAAAATCTTGTAGATTTTATAAAGAGTTATAAATTTGCACCCTGACTATAAAATAGTAATTTTAAGAACGGTCCCATAGCTCAGCTGGTTAGAGCACCTGACTCATAATCAGGGGGTCCATGGTTCGAGCCCATGTGGGACCACTTTTTGTTACGTAAAAGAATAAGAATTTTTATACTATTTATCCTATGTTTTCGTCAATAAGTTTCGGATAATTTTTATTTTTGTTTGTAGTTTAAAAAAAATTATTACTTTAGCCAATATATTATGCGACCCCAAATCGTATCCATATTAACCTTAGTGCTATCTTTTTTAAGTAGTGCGTCTATGCTTGCGCAAACTGTAAGCCCGCCCCCTCCTAGGCAAACCCGAGGTCCTGAGTTGCCTTTACCGATTGATTCCGATTTGATGTTGCTATTGAGCGTAGGAGTATTACTGGGTGTCTATGTGGTGTATAAAAAAATCAAGTGTAAGCTTCCATAAGTTTAAGAATGTATTTTCCTACAACATCAAATTCCAAGTTTACCACATCGTCTACTTGCATCTCTTTAAAATTTGTATTCTCAAAAGTGTAGGGTATAATGGCAACGCTAAACTCCTTCTCTTTAGAGTTTACTACTGTTAAACTTACTCCGTTTACTGTTATTGAACCCTTTTCAATGGTTATATTAGGAGAAGCGGAGTTGAATTTAAAAGTAAAAACATGACTTCCGTCCTCTTTCGTTTTTTTTATACAAACTCCAACTTCGTCCACATGACCCTGAACAATATGTCCGTCTAATCGTTCTCCCAATTTCATTGCGCGTTCTAAATTAACAGTATCGCCAATTTTTAAATTAGATAAGTTTGTTTTATCAAGTGTTTCTTTAATTGCGGTTACTACATAGCTGTTATTATTTACAGTTGTAACAGTGAGGCAAACACCATTATGAGCAATACTTTGGTCCACCTTTAGTTGTTGCGAAAGAGCGCTCTGAACATGTA
>WFXA01000228.1 GCA_015490835.1 Flavobacteriaceae bacterium
CCCGAGCGAATACCCCAAATACAAACGCAGTTGTTTTATTATCTCGCCACCGGAACCGATGATATTAAAGGCTTGCGTGAAAGCGTAGAAGCACTTAATCAGTCTTTGCAACCCTTAAAGAGCAAAACTTTTAATTATTATTATGATAATTTTGAGGGTGCAACACATTACTCGTTGGTAGCTCGCGGAATCCCCACTGCTCTCGAAAAAATATTTGCTGTTTACAGACCCATTAGCAAAAAAGAGTTTAAAGATGTAATTATGAAGTTAGATACACCCATTCATTTATATCTTCAAGAAAAATACCAAACCATAAAAGATTTGTTTGGCTTAAGCAATCCTATTAGAGAAAACGATTTTATTGCTACTTGTACAGCTGCCGAAAAGAAAAAACAATGGGAATCGCTTCGCGAAATTGCTACGCTTGCAAAAAAACAATATCCCGACACGGTTTTAGGCGATTACTATTTGGCGCGTTATTATGAAGAAACCGGACAACCAAAAAAAGCCATGCGAACCTATCAAGCCGCTTACGATAAAGAAGAAGTAGATTTTATAACAACTGATTTAATGTTGGATAGAGCCGATAAAATTAAGGATGATTTCGGATATTAAAAAAGCGAAGCTTTTATAAGTGGATAAATTAATTTTCAATTAAAAAACATACTTTGGCAAAAGTAAAAACCACCTTTTTCTGTCAGAACTGCGGCGCACAATTTGCCAAATGGCAAGGGCAGTGTACTTCGTGTAAACAATGGAATACCATTGTGGAAGAAGTGGTGCAAAAAACCGAAAAAAAGGCGTGGAAACCCAACGAGCCTTCTTTTTCAAAAATTGCAAAACCACAGCGAATTCAAGATATTTCAACCGTATCGGAAGCCCGATTGAATACACAAAACAACGAACTAAATCGTGTTCTGGGCGGTGGGTTGGTTCCCGGATCGGTTGCTTTATTGGGTGGCGAGCCCGGTATCGGGAAAAGTACCTTAATGCTTCAAATTGCTTTACAGCTTCCGTATAAAACCTTGTATGTTTCGGGAGAAGAAAGCGCACAACAAATTAAAATGCGAGCCGAGCGTATTGTTCCCAAATCAGAAAATTGTCTAATTTTAACCGAAACAAAAACCCAAAATATTTTTAAAACCATTCTAGAACTGCAACCCGATATTGTGGTTATCGATTCTATTCAAACCCTGCATACCGATTATATAGAAAGCAGTCCGGGAAGTATTTCACAAATACGCGAAACTACTTCCGAACTAATAAAATTTGCCAAAGAAACCAATACGCCGGTTATTCTTATCGGGCATATTACCAAAGACGGAAACATTGCAGGACCAAAGATTTTAGAACACATGGTTGATACCGTTTTGCAATTTGAAGGCGATAGAAATCATGTATATCGCATTCTTCGTGCACAAAAAAACCGGTTTGGATCTACGCATGAAATAGGTATTTACGAAATGTTAAGCAACGGACTCCGGGAAGTAAGCAATCCCAGCGAAATCCTTATTTCAAAAAACCAAGACGACCTTAGTGGCACAGCCATAGCTGCAACCTTAGAAGGAATGCGTCCTTTAATGATTGAAATACAAGCCTTGGTAAGCTCTGCCGTTTACGGTACACCACAACGTAGCGCAACCGGATTTAACAGCAAACGACTCAATATGCTCTTAGCGGTACTGGAAAAACGAGCCGGATTTAAACTGGGAGCAAAAGATGTTTTTTTAAACGTTACCGGAGGAATAACCGTAGATGACCCGGCAATAGATTTGGCGGTAGTTGCCGCTGTACTCTCATCGAATGTAGATGTTGCCATTACCAAATCGATGTGTTTTGCCGCAGAAGTTGGATTGGCAGGCGAAGTACGTCCCGTTACCCGAATAGACCAACGAATTACCGAAGCCGAAAAGCTGGGTTATAACACCATTATTATTTCTAAATATTGCAAATTAACCGCTAAAAAACACAACATTCAAATTATAAAAGTTGCCAAAGTACACGATGTAGTAAGGCATTTGTTTGGGTAGGAGGAATAAGTAAGGAAAATGCAATTCTTTCGTCAAAGCAGGTATGAAAAATCTTATTTTAGAAACCCAAAAAGATGTTTTAGTAAGCAAGTTGCTTACCAAAGCCATTACTTACAAAGAATATAGAGAAATGGTGGCACAAAATGTGGCAAACGAAACCAGCTCTGCAAATTATCCTTCGGAAGCGTTATCTAATTATACATTGCTTAATAACAGTCGTATGAAACGGTTGGATAAAACCCTTAAAATTCCGGAGAAAATAAAAGAAAAGTTTGAAAATTTTTCAGGAAATCAAACGTGGTTGGTTCTTACCGAAAGTTGGTGTGGCGATGCAGCGCATTCTATGCCGGTAATGAATAAACTATCCGAACTTTCTTCAGGAATAACATTAAAGGTGTTATACCGTGATAGGAATCTGGATTTAATGCAGCATTTTTTAACAAACGGAAGTATGTCTATTCCCATTTTAATTGTTTTTGATAACGAAAAAGAAATTGTTGTAGGACAATGGGGACCTTCTCCTTCGTATGTTTTACAAAAAACAAAAGCATTTAAAGAAAAACATGGAAAACTGACTCCCGAATTTAAAAAAGAAATGCAACTATGGTACAACAAAGATAAAGGACAAACCATAGCTGAAGATTTGTTAAAATTAATTGATAAATAGAATAACATCTCCGGTATTAAGCCGAAGATGTTATTTCAAAATTAAACAAAACACATATTACTCTTTGATAAAGCGTTTTATTAGTATTGTATTTCGAGTTTCAATTTGAATAAAATACAAACCACTACTAAACGAGGAAACATCTATTCTTGTATTTTTATCATAATTATTAGAAATTATTTCTTTTCCGTTTACATCGTAAATAGTGGTACGATTTATTTGTACAGTTAGAGGATAATTTATTTTTATATAGTTATTTGCGGGGTTGGGGTAAACAGTAATTTCATTTTTTAGTAAGGTATCTTCCATACCTAATACTGTTTCAACGGTAAGTTCAAAACTACAAGAACTCTGGTTTCCGTATTCATCTTGAGCAGTAACCACTATGGTATATATCCCGGGAGACAAGTTTGTGCCGGCGGCAGGTGTTTGTGTGTAGGTAATGGTATTGCTGCAATTATCTGTTGCTGTAATTTCTCCGGTGTTCCAATAATCGGGAAGCGTGTATTGGTTGGTTGTCTCATCTGCCGTAACCGTTTGATTATTTAAACATACAATTTCAGGCGCAAGAGCATCTACAACAGTTACGGTAGTAGTGCAAGAAACGTAATTTCCGTTTATATCGCTGGCAAAAACGGTAACGGTAACCGGATTGCTAGTATCTTCACAAGAAAAATCGGGTACATCTACGGCTGTGGTTTCTACTTGGCAATTATCGGTTACGGATTCGATAACATCATTTGCCGTAATAGATGCTGTTCCGTTTTGGTCTAATGCTATGGTTAGTTCTTGGCAAACCAAATTGGGAGCCATTGTGTCCACAATTGTGATGGTAGTGGAGCAACTATCGGTATTTCCGTGTGAGTCGGTTGCAGAAAGTGTTGCTTCAAAACTATTTCCCACATCGTTGCAAGTAAAAGTTTGCCCTTCAATATCTAATATAAGAGAAATAGGTTCATCTACATCATACGAACCGTTATCGACATCTTGAGCTGTTATTGTTGCGTTTCCGTTTTCATCTAATGCAACATCTATATCTTGGCAAGATACGTGTGGCGGAAAATAAAATGTTTTAAGATTTCCTGCAATTTCGCCGTCTGAGTTTATAGCTTTCCAAGCAGAAATTGCCAAAACACTACCGTCTGCGTTTATAGCGTTTATCATCCCGAAGTGGTCTCCTTCTACATTACCACTAAGGGTTTCGGAAACCATTGTTTCTCCCAACTGATTCCAATTTCCGTTTGAAAATTCAAATAATTTGGCGACTCCGGGATTTTCGGTTAAAATCGAACTACCTGTTCCTACTAAAATTTTTCCACCATCGGTTGTAAAATCAATATCATATCCCATTCTTTCGCCTTCCATAGTTCCTTTTATTTTATTGCCTACTTGTTCCCAAGTAGTCCCGTTGTATTCAAAAATTATAACGTAACCGGTATTTTCACCATTATCATCGTTTCTTATATCGGAAGTAGCTATTCGGTTTCCGTCTTTGCTCATATCTACTCTTAAACCGTATTGGCTAAATTCTTCGCTTCCGTAAATGGTATTTCCCGTTTGCTCCCAATCGGTTCCGTTCCAATCAAAAACTCGTATGGCACCATATTCTTTCGCATCGGCGGGATTATAAGGGTCTTCTTGATAGCCTCCTATAAGAATACGGTTTCCGTCTCCCGAAATAGCTGCTCCAATTCCGAATAGACTGGCATAAATTCCTTTTAAAGTAGAACCTACCTGTGTCCAAGTTCCCGAAATATATTTAAAAACCTGTACTTTCCCGGAATTATAATTTCCTACATCGTTGAAAGGAGCGGTTACCAACAAGGTTAAACCGTCGCTACTAAGTTTTGTTTTGAATCCAAACCGTTCCCATGCTTGTTCACCGGAAGTAAGTCTGTCTCCCATTAGCTCCCACTGATTGTTTACTAATTGATAAACCTCTACATATCCGGAATCTGTATAGCCGTTTACTTTACCGCGCATCGCCCCTATTGCCATAATTGTACCCGAAGCATTAAAAGATATATCGGTGCCAAAAAAAGAGTTTGCTTCGGTAGTAGTATCACCTAATAATTCTTGTCCTACCTGTTGCCAAGTTCCGTTAATAATATCGAAAACTTTTACTCTACCTACAGCAAAATCATTTACTCTATGTCTCATTTCGGAAACAGCAAGGCGATTTCCTTCAAAATTCAAAGCAGATTTACCAATAAAGGGTAGTGAATACGGATATTCGTAGCCTTCATTTATTTCTCCCCATAAAGTATTGCCTAATTGGGTTTGAGAAAATGAGGTGTAAGAAAATAGAAGTACGATACTTAGTAAGATAACTCTTTTCATAAATTTTTGGTTTAATAATTTTAAGACAAATGTACCGGTATAGTACAGAATAGTGTGGCTCAAATTTGCCAATAACCGGCTCTTTTTTGCCATTGGTATTATAGTATTTGAATTTATTGAAAAAATAAAATATGTGAGCCACAAGACTTTAAAGAAAAACTAGTTCTATGAGATATTATTCTTATTTTAGCTTTTAGCCTTACATTATTAATACAGATATGATTAAAAAAGTAATTTGTAAAAAAAGACAGCCCTTTTTTTATTATATTAAAAACAATGTTCTTGTCACATTGCTTTTGGTTGTGTGGGCTTATTTTATTTCACCACTACTTTTTATAATTTTTTTGGTGCTTTTTTTTAATGTTTTAAAAGTGATACATCTATTTGTTAATAAAAATCTTCTATACTATTATTTTAATTCAGGAGTTACTGTAATGACTCTTTTTATATTTGGTTCTTTTGTTGATTTTCTTTTAACAACTATACTTTTTTTGCTGCAATGAAAAATGTGTTACTAGTAGATAGCGTAAGGAAAAGTTTTAATAAAAACGTTATTGTTTCAGATATTTCTATTTTTTGTAAAACCGGAGATGTTATCGCACTCTACGGAAGAAACGGAAGTGGTAAAACGACCTTGTTGAAAGTTATTTTTGGTTCTGAAAAAGCACAAAACAAATTTATTAGCATAAATAATAAAGTATATAACAAGCCCTATAAAAAATGTAACTTGATAAATTTTTCACCAAGTTTTTTGTTTTTACCTAGAAACATAACAGTTAGAAAATTAACCTTACATTGGTTACAAAAATCTCAATTAGAAAATATATATGAGGATGAAATTTTAATTCCTTATTTAAACACCAAGATAAAACATCTTTCAAACGGTTTGAGAAAATATTTACAAGTAAAATTAATTTTACTAAAAGAAGCAAAATTTTGCCTTTTAGACGAACCCTATTTAGGGTTGAGCCCTGTTAACATTCAAAAAATTAATGAATTAATTCAACAAGTTTCCTCTTTTAAAGGAATCATCATTGCAGATCATAACTATCACAATTTATCTTTAATTTCTAATAAGGCATATCTGTTAAAAGAAGGAGTTATAAGAATAATAAAAAGCAAACAAGACCTTATCGATTATGGTTATATAAACGCTTAAGCCAAAGAAGTATTAAAACCCCGAATAAAATACTTAAAATCAATGCCCACTGCCAAGTAAAAATCGTTTTGCTTTTTACTAAAACAGGTTTTCCGTAATACACAAAGCTTGCCCAATAAAAAGGCGATTTTTTAGTATTTTCAATATTCTTTTCTTGAAGGTAAGCTCTTTTTGAAAGCGTTAATGCTTGGGTTGAAGGCATATCATCAGAAAGATTTTTATAAAAACCTTGCATTATTTGTGCCGTTGCATAATCGTTTACATTCCATAGCGTAAACAACACTTGCTGTACTCCGGCATAATTAAATCCTCTTGCCAAATTTATAACCCCTTCTCCTTTAATTAATTTTCCCACACCGGTTTCACAAGCACTTAAAATCACTAAATGTGTGTTTAATTGTAAGCCGTATAACGAGTTTACCGAAATCTCTCCGTCAATAAATTCAATTGCCGGTGGTGTGGTAAATGTTCCGCCGCGAGCGTGTGTAGAAAGGTGAATTACATCAAAATTAGAGCCGTTGTTTAAAAACTTTTGAGCCGTTGCGGTTTTATTTTTTAATATTTTTGATTGAAACCGGGATGCAATAACTTCGGCTTCTTGTAAGCTGTAGGTTAATTCTTTACCGGAATTTTTAAACTGCGGAAAAACTCCCAGAACGGTAGTGGCTTCCACAGGTAAATTTTCTTCTTCAACTAAATTGCTAACCGAAAGTCGATAGCTAATCTCACTTTGTTTAACCAAAAACGGAACCGAAGCGTAATTAACGGTTTCAAAAGAATGGGTTACCAACGCATCAAACGGAATAAACGATAAAATCCCGTCGGGAATGAGTGTAATTTTTTCTTTCTCCGGAAGGTTTAACCGCGTAAATAATTGATGAGCCGTTGTAAAATATTCTTGCGGATGGTTGTTTATCTCTGAAGCATTTGTAAAAAAGCCGTTCATTTTCACGCATAAGTTAAACAAACTGTCCCGTTGTTTTTTTTGAGAAATAATTCGATTAAAAACAGCGTTTTTCCCGTCTATAATCCATTGAAACACTTGGTTTGTTCCAAAAAAATAACTCACAACCGTTTGGTTGGATTCCCTAAGTTTTTGTTGAATTTTTTCTAACGAAACCACACCAACAACCGAAGAATCAACGGGATATTTGTCTTTAATTTGCCTAAGGATCGTTCGTTGCCGGGTAAGCAAACCCGAATGATTTTTTTGCCATTTCAACAGGGAGTCGGGTTGCGAAAAGTGAGTTGATTGTATGTTTTCTAAGCGGGTTTTAATTTGTTCTAACCGTTTATTTATCTCAAAATATTGTTTGACCAAGCTGTCGGACAGGTGTTTTTTTAAGCGGTTTAACAAGCGATGGTTTTCATTTACCGCAAACGATTTACTTTCGGCATCAATGGTTAATGCTTTTTGTAGTTGTCGGGTATCTTTTGTGGTTTGGTATTGCTCATAAATGAGTTGTAACATTTTTTCAAACCGGTTTTTACGTTGGGTTTGCGGATTTATTTTAGAGGGTCGTAAGGTAGCTTGAGCGATTAATAAACGCGATACTTCATTGGCTCGTTCGTAGCTTAAAATAGCTTTATCCGG
>WFXA01000229.1 GCA_015490835.1 Flavobacteriaceae bacterium
ACCAATTTTTATTTAGAAAGTTAATTAAATTGTTTTGTGATCTGAGACCAAAGTGCTAAAAGTAAAACCCCACCAATTAGTGAAATAAAAATATGTGAAAGATTATAAAAAGAAGTACCTCATTCATTTGCTACGAATTCAAGATTTTATTACGTAAGATTTCTTTTTTATTTTCATCATTACCAAACAACCATTGTAAAACATTATCTTCCCAAATAGCATCGCATTGTTTTCGGGTTAAAATGTCTTCTTCCATTGCTAAGTCTAATATTTTTCCCGGATACGAAGATTGTTTTTCGCTATCCATTTCGCCAAGCGGATAAGGATCATCCAAGCCTATTACCACTTGTTTTGAGGTTTGGTTTTTTACCAATAAGCTTAGAGAACCGGTATCATGAACTAATGTGTCAAAGAAAATATTTGGATGCGCAACCGATTTTCTAGGGTGTTCTTTTCCTTCAAACAAATCGGGTCTGCCATCAAAACCTTGTATGCGTCTTCCTAAATTCATTTGAGCCAATTGCCCACCGTGGGCAAAACATACCCGCATTCCCGGATATTTAAAAGCATATCCGTTAAGTGTTAAAAAATGATAAGCATCTGCGCATTGAGCCAGCATCCAAATTAAATGAAAACGCCAAGCGGTATTTTCCAGCTTAATAAATTTTTCTCCATCATAAGGATGAATTTCAACTGCCAAATTATACTTACTGGCAAGTTCAAAAATAGGTTCGTTTTCTTCGTCAAAAATACATCGCCATTGCCCAATGGTATCCATGTAATGGGTGGGTAAACAAAGCAATTGTAATCCTAGCTCTTCTACACAACGTTCCATCTCCCACAATGCACCACGACCATAACCGGGATGTACCACAAACCCACAAGTAAATTTTGAGGGATGTTCGTGTTGTACTTTGGCATTAAAATCGTTTTGAAAGCGTAATGCTTGTTTCATTTCTTCCAGTCGTAAGCCGTTGCCGTACAATTGAGAAAGGTTTAAGACTACGGCGTGATCGATATTGTATTTATCCATCCACTCCAGTTTTTCGTTTAAGAAAAAGCTAGAATCGGTAACCGGACGTTTCCAATCTTTCTGAAACATAAATTTTTGGTCTTTATCTACCCAAAAAATTTCTTTTTCCTTCATAAAATCCGGTATCTCTTCAGGATATGGAAGTAGATGCGAATGTCCGTTGATGCGTAATTTTCTTTTTTTCATAATACCATCTCTATTGGATAAATAAACAGTTGTAAATATACAAATAAGATTAATACCGAATACAAATTCAATATAGTTCATCCAATGGCTATCGGATTTCTTATTGAACTATTTTATAATAAGATATGGGAAGTCTTTTTTTATTGAATGCTTAGGGAAGAAGTTTCCGAGGTTTTAAAATTTTATCAGCATTATAGAACGTTATTCATAACTAAAACTGTATTCACTTTTATTCATTAAAGTGAAAATTCCCAGTCTGTTTTCAAAATTAGAATGTATAATTACCGGTTCTACAAACGGATTGTCTTGGGCATATTCGCTTATTCTTATCGAGGTATCATACTTATAATAGTCTTCTGTGGTGTGATATAAAACAGCTACATATTCGGCAGTTTCATTTTCTTCTTCAAAATGGTTTATTAAGATTTCAAAATTTTGCTCTCCGTTAAAAGTTGTATCTTTTAATAAAATACAGGTGTAACATAAACCTGATTCGTCGTATATAGTTCCAAAAATATCTATATAAACAGGTGAAAACAAGGGTTGGTCGGTTGAAATAGTTTGAAGATTCTTTTTAAAAAATTTAAGCAGGTAATAATCTTTCTTGTCGGGATTATCGTTAATTGTTACCTTAAAAACATTTCCGCTTCTTTCTGCATTTAGTATGGGTACTTCTTCGGGAAATACTTGTGAGGCGGTTACTGTTTCGTACCCGGGTGCTTCAATTTTTAAAGTGTAGGTTGTATTGGGTTCAAATGATAGCGTGTCTTCATTTAAATAAAAGTGCGTGTTTTCATCATAATCAAACAAATAGGTTTGAGTTGGGCTTGTAAGACTCACCGAAGCATTTTCAATTACTTGTATTTGATTATTAAGGTTTTCAAAGGGATTTAGCGTATAGGAAACAAATATTTTGTCTTTTGTATTTTCCTCAAAATCATTACTATATCCTAAAATTGCGGTAGGAGCTAATTTGCTATCTTTAAAAGAGTTATCAACTTCTATCGGTTTGTCAAAAAAATCGGTGGTACAACCCCAACTAGTTAGAATAAATAATAGTGTTATCTTTTTCATTTTGTTATATTTTAAAACTTAAATCTGTATGAAACTGACGGAACAACTGGTAATAGACTTATTTGTCTGTACTGCTTTTTATTGGTGTCAAAATCGTAACCCAGATAAATGTAAAACGGGTTGCTTCGGCTATATGCATTGTAAAGACCAATAATCCATGCACGTTCACCCCATTTTTTCTTTTTAATAAATTCAACTCCTATATCTAATCTGTGATAAGCCGGCATTCTGTAACCGTTTTTACTTCCTATGACATCTATATTATCTAATCTGTCATTAGGATTATAAGATGTATAAGTAGCTTCGGTAAGTGAAATTGCATTTCCGGTACCATACACCCAAGTACCGCTAAGATGAATTTTTTTATTAAAACGGTGTACAACTACCGTTTCAAAATCGTGTCTTCTATCAAATTTAAACGGATATTCTTTTCCGGAATTTATTTCATCAAACTGTCTGAAATTCCAAGCTAATGTATATCCTATCCATCCGGTTGTTTTGCCTTTCTTTTTTTGGAGTAAAAATTCTAATCCGTATGCGGTTCCGGTTCCTTGAGTTATTTTATCTTCCCATTTTTCTTCGGTGTTAAAAAAGTTAGCTCCTTCTTTATATGAAATTACGTTTTTCATTTTTTTATAATACCCTTCGATGCTAAACTCTATATTGTTTTTTAGTGTTGTGGCAATTCCAATAGCTGCTTGCCAAGATTGTTGCGGTTTAATTTGTTCGGTAGAAGGTACCCAAAGATCGGTAGGCAACCCAATCGATTCGTTGGTTAGTAGATTTATATATTGCGTCATCGTGGCATACGAGACTTTTAAACTGGTTTTGTTTGATACCAAATAACGTAATCCAATTCTGGGTTGAAACGAAAAATAATTTTTATTTTTTATGCTAAAACCCGATGCGTGAAATCCGATATTGGCTTTCAGTTTATTAAGGGTTATTTCGTCTTCTAAGTAGGTAAAATATTCGTTAGAATATCTTTTTTTCTGTTTTGATAAAAGGTTGTAATCATCTTCTTCAAATTCACCTTTTACTGCCAATGCACCGGGGTTGTAAGTGTGATTTATGTTTCCAACTCCAAAACGGATATAATGATTTGGATTCGGGATATAATCAAAATCAATTTTAGTAGATAAATCGTATATGCCCGAACGATATTTAGCTTCAAATTTATTAAAAACATCGTCATATTTTTCTTCTTGTCCTACATTAAAATCAAATTTAAAACGGCTGTAAGTAAGTGTTGTATTCGCAAATAATTTTGGGCTTATTTTGTAGTTCCATCGCAGTGCTGTAATAGTGTTTCCCCAGTCAATGCTTGAGGTGGTTTTAAAATAGTTGCTACTGTTAAAATCATTTTCTGCTTGGTCTAACCCAAAAACATCTGCGCCAAGGTATGCACTTAAAAATAGACTGTGCCTGTCATTAAATTTATGATTTATTTTTGCATTAAGGTCATAAAAGTAGGCTTTTAATTTCTGTTCATCTCCGTTGTTTTCAGCCGATTTTTTTGCTAACGGAGCAGCGATTAAATCGATGTAATTTCTACGTCCGGAAATCATAAACGAAGTTTTGTCTTTAACAATAGGACCTTCTAAAGTAAGCCTTGCAGAAAGTAATCCGATAGAACCTTCACCATGAAATTTTTGTTTGTTACCTTCTTTCATATTTATTTCAATAACAGAGGATAATCTGCCTCCGTACCGTGCCGGAAAGCCACCCTTAGTAAGCGACACGGTCTTGATAGCATCTGTATTAAAAACCGAAACAAAACCCAATAAATGCGATACATTATAAACCGGAACCCCATCTAAAATAATAAGGTTTTGGTCCGGACTGCCTCCACGCACATATACACCGTTAAGCCCTTCGGTGCCTCCTTGTACACCGGGAAGTAACTGCAGTACTTTTAAAACATCGTTTTCACCAAGTAAAGTAGGCACTTTTTCAATTTCTTGCGGTTTGAGATCAATCGCACTCATTTGTGTTTTTTCTTGAATTTTTTTCTCTTTTAAAGTATTTATTACCACTTCTTCCAGCGCATTATCCGGTTTAAGTTTAAAATTAATTAGCGTGTCTTTTTTTAAAGAAAATGAAATTATTTTTGGCGAATACCCAATATATGAAACATATAAATTTACTGCTCCTTCCGGAAGGGTTAAACTATAAAAACCGTAGGTGTTAGAAACTGTGCCTTTATTAGAATTAACATCGTAAATATTAGCTTCAATAAGTTTTTCACTACTAGTCGCTTCTTCAACATAACCACTTATGGTAAACTTTTTTTGCGCAAAAGAAATAATTGAAAAGGATAAAGTAAAAAATAAAATTATCTTGTTCATTTTCATAGTTACTTATAAAAACGAAGAAAATAAAAAAATGTTATTTGCATTTTATAATTAAGAATACTTTAAGGGTGATTAACATAAGTTTAGTATTCTTTTTCTTATTCTAGTTATGCATACTATTTTTTAGGGCGTATTTCGTGCGCTTAAGTTCTGGATTAGGCTTTTTGCATCACAAGGCAGTCTACTTTGATCCCTTACTCAATTACAAACTCTTAGTCCTACCACCGTCCACCGGAAGATTAATTCCGTTGATATAACTAGCCGATTCACTAGCCAAAAAAGCCGCCGCATAGGCAATTTCTTCGGGTTGGGCGAAACGTTTTGCCGGAGTTATATTTTTCATCATAGTTGCCGCCTCTTCGTAAGAGCCGTTTATTTTTTTAGCTACATTGTGTAAAATAGCGGTGAGTCGCTCTGTTGCAGTTGCACCGGGGAGTACGTTATTTACTGTAATGCCATATTGTCCCAGTTCGGTTGCCAATGTTTTACTCCAATTGGCAACGGCTCCTCGTATGGTGTTGCTTACACCCAATCCTTCTATGGGTTGTTTTACCGATGTTGAAATAATATTAATGATTCTTCCGTAACCGGTTTGTTTCATTCCGGGAACAACAGCTTGAGCTAAAACCTGATTACAAATAAGGTGTTGCTTAAAAGCGGTTTCAAATTCTTCAATAGGTGCATCAATAGCAAGTCCGCCTTTTGGTCCTCCTGTATTATTCAGTAAAATATGGTAGGTTTTAGTTATTTTTTCTGAAAGTACTTTTTGTAAATCTAAGGGTTTATTAAAATCGGCAACAATATAATTATGTTTTTGCCCATAAGCTTTAGGTAGAAGTTCTAAAACCTGTTTTAACTTATCTTCGTTTCTAGCCAATAGGGTGATGGTCGCTCCAAGTGAAGCTAATTCTATCGCAGATGCTTTTCCTATTCCGGCTGTGCTGCCACTAACGAGAGCGTTTTTGTTTTCTAAAGTAATTTTCATTTTTAATTTCTTTTATATAATTTTTCCTTTCTTACTAATTAATCTTTAATCGAAAAAATCGTCAAATTTTCAAATCATCAATTGGGGTATTCTCGATACTTTCAGCAGGTTGAAAATCTACCTGTTGGCAGACAGGCTCGAATACCAATCATCAAAAATCATCAATCGATAAAATCGTCAGTCATCTAATTTTAAACCTACAAGGTTGCCTTCGTTTCTTCCATCTGAAACTTTGCAGGATACTAATTTATTTTAATCCTCAATCGAATAAATCCTAAATCCTAAATCTTCTTAATATTTTATACATACATTTTTAGGTTCGGTAAAAAAGTTAAGTGCTTCAAATCCTCCTTCTCGTCCCACACCGCTGTTTTTTATTCCGCCAAAGGGAGTGCGTAAATCTCTGTTTAACCAAGTATTTACCCATACAATTCCGGTTTCTAAGGCTTTGCTCATTCGCATGCTTCGGTTAAGGTTGGTGGTCCAAACCGTTGCCGAAAGACCGTATTTTACACTATTTGCCATAGTGAGTACTTCTTCTTCGGTTTCAAAAGGCATAATGGTTACTACGGGTCCGAATATTTCTTCTTGATTTACGCGACATTTATAATCTAATATTTCAATAATAGTTGGTTCTACGTAATAGCCGTTTTCACTTCCGTTAACTGTTAGCTTTTCACCACCACATAGCAAAGTGCCTCCTTCTTCTTTTGCAAGTTGGATGTAGGATACTACTTTTTCAAGATGAGGTTTGCTAACTAAGGCACCAATTTGGGTATCTTTATCAAAAGGGTTCCCAACTTTTAACTGTTTTACTTTTGCTACAAAATCGGTTTTAAATTGTTGGTAGATTGATTTTTCGACAAAAATTCTACTTCCACAGAGGCAAATTTGTCCTTGATTAGCAAAGGAAGATTTAACGGTAACCGCCAACATTTTATCATATTCACAATCGGCAAAAATGATATTTGGGTTTTTTCCGCCTAGCTCTAACGATAATTTTTTAAACATAGGAGCGGCAGTACGGGCAATGTGTTCTCCGGTTTTGGTTCCGCCGGTAAACGAAATAGCTTTAATATCGGGGTGGGTCACAATGGCATGACCGGCAGTGCTTCCCATACCTTGCACAATGTTTAAAACTCCTTTTGGTAATCCGGCTTGTGTACAAATTTCGCATAGTAAAAAAGCAGTCACTGGTGTTATTTCGCTGGGTTTGGCTACCACACAATTTCCGGAGGCTAATGCAGGAGCAATTTTCCAAGTAAATAGATACAGAGGAAGGTTCCAAGGTGAAATACAGCCTACTACTCCTAAGGGATGTTTTAAGGTAAAATTAATGGTATTTCTGCCAATACTTTCATGCGCTTCGCTGGCAAATTGTGTAATGGCGTGGGCAAAGAATTTAAAATTGCTCGATGCACGGGGTATATCAACAGATTTTGCCAAACTTAATGGTTTTCCGTTATCGCGTGTTTCTGCTTCTGCCAACGCATCTAAATTTTTTTCAATTAGTGTAGAAATTCGCAATAAAATATCACTTCGTTCTTCAATAGGCGTGTTTGACCATTTGGGGAATGCTTTTTTAGCAGCTTGATATGCCAACTCGACATCTTCTTGAGACGAATCGGTAATTTGCGAATATATTTTGCCCGTACTCGGGTTGTAATTGTCAAGCCATTTGCCCGAAACAGCTTCGCAATAATTGCCGTTTATATAATTTAGTATTTTTTTCATTCGGTTTATAATTTTTAAGAAAAAGAAATTTTCAAATATCCGGGTATACACCGAATTGCTTTGTCCTTGTTTGTAAATACGTCTCTTGTGGTGTCCAAAAATAGTTATTTAATATGAATTTATTACTTTTAGAGTAGTTTAAAAAAGTTGCATATTAAACTTTTTTTAACAATTTTAGTCATAGAAACGTAATTAACAAATAAATTAAAAACTTTTTATTATGAAACTTATAGAAAAAAAACGAAACCTAACATTGTTGTTGTTATTATTTGTGTGTTTGGTTATGAAAGCACAAAACGAGGAAGTTTCGACAGAAACACTTCCCGGAGACAATTTTAATTTAACAGAAGCATTGTATCTGTTTGAAAAATCTACTTCGTTAGAAGATTTTGAAAAAAACTTGAACAACGAAGAGAATAAAGTAAATAACTTAGATTTAAATAAGGATAATGAAATTGATTATATTCGGGTTGTCGATAATATGGATGGCGATGTTCATGCCATAGTTTTACAAGTGCCGTTAAACGAAAAAGAATCGCAAGACATTGCGGTAATTGAAATAGAAAAAACCGGAGAAGAAGAGGCAATTCTTCAAATAATTGGCGACGAAGACGTTTACGGTGAAAACAAAATAATAGAGCCTGTTGACGAAGAGGTTAAAATGGAAGGTAAAGGACCTTCTATTGCTATTACGACAACACGATTAATTGTTAATGTATATTTTTGGCCCAGCGTACGATTTATTTATGCTCCCACTTACCGGGTATACGTTTCTCCGTGGCGTTGGGGTTTTTATCCGAGATTTTGGAGACCTTGGAGACCGCATCCGGTACGTACGTTTGTAAGTTTTTTTGTTCCGCGACCTCATTTTAGAGTTACCCATACACATAGGGTAGTACGAGCTCACAGAGTGTATGTGCCTAAACGAAGAACTACAAAAACGGTTAGAACCCGAACAACCGTTGATAAAAATAAAAGGGGGAAAACCGTTGGGATTAAAAAAAACAAAACGACAACCGTTAGAAACAAAAACGGAAAAGTTGTTGGCAAGAAAAAAACAACGGTAAAAAAACACAGAGGAAGAAAAAGTGGACATTAAAATTGTAAGAAAAATAATTTAACAGCAAACCCTAAATTCTAATTTAGGGTTTTTTTATTTCTGTACTACCAGAAGTTTAATTATTTTCTTTAAAAGCCACCACCTTGATTTCAATAATCAAATTAGGGTGGGGTAATTGATGCACAGCTACCGTAGTACGTGCAGGACCGGTTTCTTTATCAAAATATTGCGCATAGATTTCATTGTATCCCGCAAAGTCGTTCATATTAACCAAAAAAGTAGTTACATCTACCACATCTTTAAGCGAAGCACCTTCGGAAGCGAGGTAATCTTTAATATTTTCGAGTACGGCACGGGTTTGTTTTCTTATATCCAACTCTACGGTTCCCATTTCGTCTATTTGGGTAACTCCGGCAAAGGTGTTATCGGGTAATCGAGAGCTGGTACCCGAAACAAAAATAAAATCACCCACTCGTTTAATATGGGGATAAGCTCCTCTGGGTGTTGCTTTTCCTTTTACTAATTTACTTTTCATCTGTTTATAATTTTATATTTTGTTCATTTTCAACAAGTTATAATCATTCCCATGTGTGTTTAAAATCAATCATGGGTGTTTCATCTG
>WFXA01000230.1 GCA_015490835.1 Flavobacteriaceae bacterium
GACTTTTAAGAGCAGAAACTTTAACATCTCCCGATCCCGAAACATACGCTTCGGTATCTTGAGATAGTAACGAATACCCATTAAAATCACCACTACCACTAAGCTTTACTTCTAAATTTCCGGTAGCTCCTGAAAGCTTCACATCACCACTACCTACGATCTTAACATCGGTTTGTTGGGCTTGAATTGCAAGCGTAATATCACCCGAACCTGTTAACGAAATTTCCATTTGCGGTGTAGAAATCTTATTGTCTGAAATAATATCACCTGAACCAACCAATGCTATTTCGCTAATTTCTTCAACAGGAACTTTAAGAATTACACCTTTTTTAGTACGTAAGTTCACGCCTTTTTTTATGGCAATAGTGAGCGTACCCGAATTTACTTCCACTTTAATATAGGGTTGCAAATTTTCATCGGTAGAAACGGTAATGACACCTTCTTTACCGGGTTCGAGATAAACATCCATAAATCCTACTACTTGAATCGACTGGTAGTTTTGGGTAAGAACAGTTTTTGTTATAATGTTTCCGTTGCCTTTAACTTTTTTTTGTGCCAAGCAAGAAACTTGTGCTGCAAAAAATAAAAATACGATTGTTGTGTAAATTGATTTCATTTTATAAAGTTTTAAATAGTTAATTTTTAATAAGAGAGACTGTACCATATTCAGAATCGATAATAATACTAGCATTTGAATTTTGTTTATTATAATAGCCTAAGAATTTTCTATTTCTATTATGAATAGCTGACTTTGTAACCATAACATTTTCTTTTCCTATTAGATCGGCATAATCTAGGTTAATAACAAACGAAAAAGAAACATCCGGATTAAATCCTAATTTTACATTTGTATAATCTGCTTTTATAGTAATTCCGGTAAAGGTTTTTGTTATTTCGTCTATTTTTATTGAACCGTAATCTGAATTAATTGCCAAACTTCCTAATAGAAACTTTATATGCGTAGGAATATAATCTCCTTGACCTGAAACAACAGAAGCGGTACCTATAATCATTTTTCCGTAATCGCAAGAATAAGTTAAGGTGTTTACCTTTTTAATTTCGGAACGAGTATAGTTG
This sequence comes from Flavobacteriaceae bacterium, assembly GCA_015490835.1. Taxonomy (GTDB): domain Bacteria; phylum Bacteroidota; class Bacteroidia; order Flavobacteriales; family Flavobacteriaceae; genus Marifrigoribacter. The sequence goes on from WFXA01000230.1 coordinate 1,078, forward strand.
GTTTTTAACGTAAGTTTATCTGCCTCTTCGATTGTAAAATCTGAATAATCGGCTGTAATCACACCACTTTTCATATAATCTATTGTCGATTTGTTAGTGTAATCAAAATTAAGTAGGTTGTCTTCGGCTAATAAATCACCAATTATAAGTTGTCCATAATCGCAATTTATTAGTGCATGTCCTTCTAATTTGTTAAGGTTAATAGCGCCATAATCGTTTTTAATTTCTATAGAACTTGTAACCGGAAACTTTATAGTATAATTAACTTCTAATTTTACATTTCTGCTGGTTAATTTCCACCATTTCCAGTATTTTTTCTTACTTCCAAATATAGTGGTAGCCGATACCATATCTGGGGTTGCATTAAAATCTATCGTAATTTCTTGCAAACGGTCATTTACTTCTTCTTCATCATTACCATAGGTTATTATTGTTACTTCGATAACGGTACGATTTTCATTCCAAGTAACCAAGTCTAAATTTCCGTAGCTATTGTTAACTTTTAATAAAGAATTTGGGTTTACCGCAAACTCTTTTTTAATTGTTTTTTGCTTTTGGTATTTTCCTTTTTTACAGGTTTTGGCAAAAGCAATGCCCGGTATAAAGAAAAGGATTAAAATATAGTTATAGTATGTTTTCATTTTTTTGAATGTTAATGTTTTTAATTTCTTCTATTTTTTTTATTACTTCTTGTAATAGGTTTATCCTATTTTGAAAATTACTAACCATCGCGTAAACAACATTTTTGTTATTACCACTTTTTACTAAATCAATTTTTAATTTTTGATAGTCTTTTTCTAAATTTTCAATTTGCGCTAAGGCATCGTTTATTATTTTTTTTGTTTCGGGGCTTTTATAACTGTTAAGTTTTTCTAACTCTTGGTTAATTGCATTTTTAAAAAATGATTGAGTTTTTTGCATTTCGGGGGAAACGCTTGCTAAATCTGCGCTAACAATTTGTTTTTGAGCGCTGGACAAACCTATACTTACCAGTAGTATTAACAATGCAGCTACCGAGATTGCTTTTAACCAAAACCTGTTTTTTGCTTGTTCATTAGGAGGTTTAACCTCTTTTAGTTTTTCTAAAAACCTTTTTTGGTGACCTTTAGGCAGTTCTATTACATCAAAATCTTCTTTGATGTTTTTAAATAGGTGATTGATGTTATCTGTTTTCATTATAATGGTTTGCTTTTAATTTTTTACGTAAACTTTCTTTTGCTCTTGAAAGCATGGTTCTACAATTTCCATAGCTCATATTTAATATTTCAGAAAGCTCTTCATAATCAAATCCTTCGATATAATGAAGTGTTATTATTGTTCTATAACTTGGTTTTAATGTTTGCAAAACGGTCATTAATTCTTTTATCTTTTTATCTGTATAATCTTCATTTGTATTGGTTGAATAATCTGTTTCGGGAATCGAAATAGTAGTATCATCAATAGATAGTACGTATTTGTTTTTTTTATACTTTGCAATACTGGCATTAATTACAATTCGTTTTAACCAAGCCCCAAAAGTAGCAGTACCTTTAAATGTATCTAATTTGTTAAAAGCAGTAATAAAGGCTTCTTGCATAACATCTTCAGCTTCGGCAGAATGGTGCACTATTCGGTATGCTGTATTGTACATGGCTTTTGCATATCTGTTATATACTTCCATTTGTGCCATTTGGTTTCCCTCTTGACATAAAGTGAGTAATGTATTAATATTAGTTTTGGTTAGTATCAAAAAAATATTCAATATTTGCTTTAAAGATACGTTTCCTTTTTTTTTGTTACACTTTTTTTTAATAAAACATCGTTTAACTATCCAGTCATGGCATAACAATTGAATGTTATTTATAAACAGCACGTAGTTACACACTTTATGTGTTTGTTTTTAAAGAACTATAATTAATACTAATAATCTGTTACGATATGACATACTTTTTTATGTCATATTGTCTTATACAATATTATGGCTAGAACCAAACTTACATCAATAGACAATTTGTCATTTCAAGAATTACAGGAAGATGCCGAGTTAATACCGCTATTAACTCCCGAAGATGAAGAAGCTATGAACAAAGAAAAACTTCCCGATGTATTACCAATTTTACCATTACGAAATATGGTTTTATTTCCCGGAGTTGTAATTCCTATAACTGCCGGAAGAGATAAATCTATCAAATTAATTAACGAAACCAATAAGGGAAATAAGATAATTGGAGTAGTTGCCCAAAAAAACGAAAGTGTTGAAGATCCAAGTATTGAAGATATTCATACCACAGGTACCGTTGCTCAAATATTACGTATTTTAAAAATGCCTGACGGAAATGTAACCGTTATTTTGCAGGGCAAAAAACGTTTTGAGATAGCTGAAATAGTAACTACAACTCCTTATCTTACCGCACGTGTAAAAAATGTAAGCGAAACTCATCCTGCAATCAATGACGAAGAGTTTAATGCTGTTGTAGATTCTATAAAAGACACTGCTCTTTCTATTATTGATAGCAACCCTACCATACCAAGCGAGGCTTCTTTTGCAATAAAAAATATTGAAAGTAATTCGTTTTTAATAAATTTTGTCGCTTCAAATCTTAACATAAAAGTAGAAGACAAACAAACTATTTTAAAAATAAACGATTTAAAAGAACGTGCGTTAGAAACTTTAAGATACATGAAAGTTGAGTTACAACGCCTTTCGTTAAAAAACGACATTCAATCTAAAGTTGAAAGTGACATAAGCCAGCAACAACGCGAATACTTTTTGCACCAACAAATGAAAACCATCCAAGAAGAATTGGGTGGTAACTCAACCGAGCAAGAAGTAGAAGAAATGCGCCAACAAGCAAAAAAGAAAAAATGGAGTAAAGAAACCGAAAAGCATTTCGGTAAAGAGTTAGCAAAACTACAACGCATGAATCCGCAAGCACCGGATTTTGGGATTCAACGCAATTATCTAGAACTATTATTAGACCTTCCTTGGGAAGAATACACCAAGGATAATTTTAATTTAAAACGAGCACAAAAAATACTAGATAGAGATCACTTTGGCTTAGAAGATGTAAAAAAACGTATTATAGAACACCTAGCGGTTTTAAAATTGCGTAACGATATGAAATCGCCTATTCTCTGTCTCTACGGACCTCCCGGAGTAGGAAAAACATCGCTCGGAAAATCTATTGCCGAAGCATTAGGAAGAAAATATGTACGAATCGCTTTGGGCGGATTACGAGATGAGTCGGAAATAAGAGGGCATCGCAAAACTTACATAGGAGCAATGCCGGGACGCATTATTAAAAGCGTAAAAAAAGCAAAAACCGGAAATCCTGTATTTGTATTAGACGAAATTGATAAACTTGCAGTAGGAAGTCAAGGCGACCCATCGTCTGCTATGCTCGAAGTACTGGATCCCGAGCAAAATAACGCTTTTTACGATAATTTTTTAGAAGTAGACTACGATCTGTCTAAAATCATGTTTATTGCAACGGCTAATAGCCTAAGTACCATTCAGCCTGCACTTAGAGACCGAATGGAAATTATTGAAGTAACAGGCTATACCATCGAAGAAAAAATAGAAATTGCCAAACGACATCTTTTACCCAAACAACTAAAAGAACATGGTTTAAACAAATCGCATTTAAAAATTGCAAAACCACAACTTGAAAAAATTATTGAAGGATACACTCGAGAAAGTGGTGTTAGAGGTTTAGAAAAAAAATTGGCTCAAATGGTTCGGTACGCAGCTATGAGTATTGCAATGGAAGAACCTTATGATATAAAAGTAACCAACCAAACCATAGTTAAAGTTTTGGGTGCACCTAAACTAGAACGCGATAAATATGAAAATAACGACGTTGCCGGAGTAGTAACCGGATTGGCTTGGACTCGTGTAGGGGGCGATATATTATTTATTGAATCTATTCTGTCTAAAGGAAAAGGTAATCTTACAATAACCGGAAACTTAGGAAAAGTAATGAAAGAATCGGCTACCATTGCTATGGAATACATTAAAGCAAATGCCGAATCGTTAGGAATTTCTCCAACCATTTTTGAAAAATACAGTGTTCACATTCATATCCCTGAAGGTGCCACACCCAAAGACGGACCCAGTGCCGGAATAACCTTGCTAACTTCGTTAGTATCTTTATTTACACAACGAAAAGTAAAAAAACATTTGGCAATGACAGGTGAAATAACACTTCGAGGAAAAGTATTACCCGTTGGCGGAATCAAAGAAAAAATATTGGCTGCTAAACGTGCGAAGATTAAAGAAATTATTCTTTGCGAAGATAATCGTAGCGATATTGAAGAGATTAAACACGATTATTTAAAAGGTCTTACTTTTCATTACGTAAAAAACATGAACCAAGTACTGGATGTAGCACTTACCAAACAAAAAGTAAAGAATGCCAAAAAATTGTAACTTGAAAATAATATAGTATCTTTTCTATATCAAACAAAAATAAATTATACTTGCATCCGTTAATACCAAAAAGAAATGTTTTATAGTCTAAAATAAATTGAATTATTTTTTTCTGTATTAAGACAAAAAACACAGTTTTAGCAGGGCTGAAACGAGTATTTTTAACGAAGATATAGGAAAAAAGAAACGATTTATTGGACTAAAAAGTAGTTGTTCTTGGTATAAATTCTTATGAAATGGTAACTTGCGTCCATGTTTAAAAAATTAGTTTTCCTTTTTTTGCTAACTTTCTCATTGGTTTCCTTTGCGCAAGTAGGCGGGCGTTATACATATCAATTTCTAGGATTGGTTAATTCTCCCCGCGAAGCCGCTTTAGGTGGAAAAGTAATAACCAATTACGACTACGATCCAATGCAAGCCCTTTATAACCCTGCCACTATTAATCCGGCAATGGATAATCAATTATCTATTAATTTTATAAACTACATCGGGGATATAAGCTACGGGTCGGCTGCTTATGCCTATTTATGGGATCGAAGAACCCAAGTTTTACATCTTGGAGCAACCTATATAAACTATGGAAAATTTGATGGATACGACGAACAAGGAAATCCCACCAACAGCTTTGGAGGTGGCGAAGTAGCCTTTTCGGTAGGTCATGCCAGAAACATCGCTTTTACCAATTTTCATTTTGGTGGAAACCTGAAGGTTATTTCTTCAAAACTCGAACAATATACTTCCTTAGGAGTTGCTCTAGACATTGGCATTATGTATGTGTATGAAGATTGGGATTTACACATTACCGCCGTTGCCCGAAATTTAGGTACACAATTAAAACCCTACGACAATATTAGAGAACCGCTCCCCTTTGAGCTGCTTTTCGGAATTTCACAAACCCTGCAACACGTTCCTATTCGTTGGCATCTTACTTTAGAAAATCTGCAGGTTTGGAATATCGCTTTTGCTAATCCAAACAACGCAATCTTAGATATAGAAGGCGGTGTAACCAACGAAAAAATAAATTTTATTGACAACGTTTTTAGACGAATGATAGTAGGCATTGAACTCTTCCCCGAAAGAGGGTTTAACATTAGACTCGGTTATAACTTTAGAAGAGGCGAAGAGCTAAAGATTATTGAAAAACGAACATTTGCAGGACTAAGTGCCGGCTTCTCTATAAAATTAAATAAACTTAGGCTAAGTTATTCGTTTGCAAAATACAGTAGTGCAGCAGCTTCCAGTTATTTTGGATTAAATATTGACTTGAACAAATAATCATTTTGAAAAAAATTATCATTGCCATAGACGGATATTCTTCTACCGGAAAAAGTACCGTTGCCAAACAACTTGCAGATTATCTAGGTTATATTTACGTAGATACCGGTGCTATGTATCGAGCCATTACGTTATATGCAATGCAAAAAGGATATATTTCTGAAAATCACTTTGACAAAAAATCGTTAGTAAACGATTTACAAAACATTAAAATCACCTTTAAATTAAATTCAAAAACCGGAAAAAACAAAGTATATCTTAACGGGAAAAATGTAGAAAAACAAATTAGAACACTCGAAGTTTCTAAGTTTGTGAGTCCTATTGCTACCGTTTCTGAAATTCGGAAAAAATTAGTCGAGCAACAACAAGAATTAGGAAAAGAAAAAGGAATTGTAATGGACGGAAGAGATATAGGAACTGTGGTATTCCCCAATGCCGAATTAAAAATATTTATGACCGCTTCGCCCGAAACAAGAGCCAAACGACGTTATAAAGAATTAGTTGATACTGGTGAAAAAATAAGTTATAAGGACATTGTAGAAAATGTAAAAGAAAGAGATTTTATAGATACAACACGTGAAGATTCGCCTTTAAAAAAAGCAAAGGATGCTATAGAAATCGATAATTCTAATTTAAATAGAGAAGATCAATTCTATACCATCCTTCAATTAGCTCAAGATCGCATTGCAGGTAGAATTTAATTCGTATCCAAATTTGCAATCACATTTTTTAATTTTTGTTGAATTTCGGTTGCCAAACCACCTAATTTTTCGTTTTTAACACTAATCATTGAAGCAATAGGATCTACAGCTGTAACCTCTATATTGCCTTCCTCATTTTCATCTACAACAACATTACAGGGTAAAAATACACCTATTTTATCTTCGGCACTAATAGCCATATGTGCATATTTAGGATTACAAGCTCCTAAAATTCGATAGTTTTTAAAATCTACATCTAGTTTTTTCTTAAATGTACCGGTAATGTCTATTTCGGTAATAATACCAAAACCTTCTTTTTTAAGCGTTTCGGTTACTAATTGTATTGCTTCATCAAAGCTTTTGTTTTTTATAACGGTATTAAAATAATAACTCATAACTATTTCTTATTTAAAGGTTAAACTTGTTTTCTAATTTTTGTTTTATTACCTCAAAAAAGATACCAAATAACAGGTTATTTTGAAAGATCGTATGCCTCTTTTTCCAATTGTTCTCTGTGGTCGGGATGTGCAATACTAATAAGTAATTTGGTTCTTTCTTTTAAGCTTTTTGCATAGAGATTTACGGCTCCGTATTCGGTTACGATCCAATGCACGTGTGCACGTGTAGTTACTACACTTGCTCCCTTTGCCAAAGTAGGCACTATTTTACTTTTTCCTTTTCTGGTTACCGAAGGTAACGCAATAATTGGCTTACCTCCTTCCGATAAGGACGCACCTCTTATAAAATCCATTTGTCCACCTACACCTGAGTATTGCTTTGTGCCAATACTATCGGCACAGACTTGCCCGTACAAATCAATTTCTAAAGCCGAATTAATAGCCACAACTTTCGGGTTTTTACGTATCCACCGTGTGTCGTTTACAAAGGCTGTATCTAAAAATTCAAACATTGGATTGTCGTCTAAATATTGATACAAACGTTGTGAACCCATACAAAATCCGGATACTATTTTTTCTTTATAAATACCTTTATATTTTCCGGTAAGCACACCTTTTTCAATTAAATCAATCACCCCATCGCTAAACATTTCGGTATGCATTCCTAAATCTTTATGATTGGTTAGAGCAAGCAATGCCGCATCCGGGATGGCTCCAATTCCGGTTTGTAGGGTTGAGCCGTCTTCAATAATACCGGCAATGTGTTTTCCTATTTGTAATTCCACATCGGTTAGTGATCTGGGTTTGTGTTCAAAAAGTGGTTCTACAACTTCTACTAAAGCATCAATTTTATTTACGTGTATCATACCGTCGCCTCGTGTTCTGGGAACATGTGGGTTTAATTGTGCTATTACAATTTTTGCAGCATGAACAGCAGCATACGTTACACCAACAGAAACACCAAGCGAACAAAATCCGTGTTTATCGGGTGGTGATACTTGTATAAGAGCAACATCCAACGGAATAATTTTGTTTTTAAACGCCAAGGGAACTTCACTCAAAAACATTGGGATGTAATTCGATCTACCCGATTGAACCGATTTTCTCACATTTGCACCCACAAAAAGTGTATTAATAATAAAATTTTCTTGGTATTTATCGTCTGTATAAGGAGCTATTCCCTCAGTATGAATGCTATAAATATTTACATTTTTTAATTCATTATGTCTATTAGTCATCGCATTTACCAAAGCTTGCGGTGTCGAAGCAGCCGATTGAATAAATACATTGTCGTTAGATTTTATGAGCTTTACAGCTTCAACGGTGGTAGTAAGTTTGTGACTGTACATAGTTATTAATTTTACTGCAAAGTACTAACATATTTTAATAGCAAACGGTGACATAAGTCAATATTTATTAAAAAATAATTTTTTTTATAACATAATAATTATTAACAACTTATATACTCAGGCTACTAATTTAGCATTCGCTTTAAAAATAATATTTTCCTTTTGGAACGACTTTTGTAAATATGCTATAAAACAATTTGTATTATGAAAAATCTACTTTTATTTCTAGCGTTATCAACTACTGTATTTTTAACCTCTTGCGAAGGACCACAAGGACCTCCCGGTTTAGACGGAATTAATATTCTGGGGCAAGTTTTTGAGGTTACTACAAATTTTAGTTTCAATCCCGAAACAGGTATACAAGAGTCGTTAATTCAGATACCCAACGATATTGAAGTATATGAAAGCGATGTAATATTAGTTTATCGACTTGAAAAAGTAGTAAACGATGGAAATGGAAGTACGGCAGATGCTTGGGCTCCGCTTCCTCAAAACTTTTTCTTTACTAATGGCGACATCATTCAGTATATTTTTAATCATACATTTTTTGATGTAGAATTGCTCATAGACGGAAATTTTAACCTCGCTACGTTAGGAACCGATTTTACTTCCGACCAAGTATTCAGAATAGCTATTGTACCGGCTGAATTTGCTTCGGCTAACTATTCTATGGAAGAATTACTGGAAGTAATGCAAATTAACACAAATGACATTATAATGCTTCCTAACTAATTCTTTTTTAAACTATTTATTTTACGGGTGCGGAAATTTTTTGCACCTTTATCATTACTAAAATTTAGAATAAATGAAACAGATTATCTCACTTGTTATTGTGTTGCTCATAGTAAGTTGCCAATCTACTGCTCAAAAGAAAGAAAAGAAAGCCGTTTTTAAAATCACTAAAACCGATACAGAATGGAAACAAATACTTACACCTTTACAGTATCGAGTGTTACGCAAAGCAGATACCGAACCTCCTTTTTCAAGCCCATTAAATAAAGTTTATACCAAAGGTGTGTTTGTTTGTGCCGCTTGCAATACTCCGCTGTTTAAAAGCAAACATAAGTTTGACAGTGGTACCGGTTGGCCTTCTTTTGATAGAGAGATTAAAGACAATGTGGTTTTTTCAACAGATAATGACTTAGGATACACTCGTATCGAAGAACATTGTGCCGGTTGTGGCGGCCATTTAGGACATGTTTTTGATGACGGACCTAAAGAAACTACCGGAAAAAGACATTGTATTAATGGTGCGGCATTAAAATTTATTCCTGAAAACTAATTGCTTTTGAAATCAAAAAATCTCACCCCGGAACAATATCATATTTTAATTGAAAAGGGAACCGAACCGCCTTTTTCCGGAAAATATAACCTGCATTTTAAAAAAGGACACTATGTTTGTGCCGGTTGTGGCGAAAAACTTTTTGAAAGCAACAGCAAGTTTAGCAGTCATTGCGGATGGCCTTCCTTCGATCAAGCAATAAAAAATTCGGTTACCTACGTACTTGATAAAAGTCACGGAATGCTCCGTACCGAAATTGTTTGTTCAAATTGTGGAGGACACCTAGGTCATGTTTTTAACGATGGACCTACCAAAACCGGAACACGTTATTGTGTGAACTCACTTTCCTTAAATTTTAACGAAGAAGAAGAATAAACCATTATAACTTTTCAAGGTCAAAGAGGTATACAAAAACCTTAACAATCATGAAAAAGTTAGTAATTTTATCTGTTTTAAGTTTATTCTTTTTTACTTCTTGTGTAACTCGTGTTGTTACCACAACTCCAGCTACAAAGATAGTAGCAGTAAAATATGCTCCAAAGCACCACCGTGTAGTATACGTAAAAGGAAACAAATATTATTATTGGAATGGTAAATACCACAGAAGAACACATAGAGGTTATGTAGTGGTTAAAATCTAAAAAAGTTTTCGCTTTCCTGTCTTTTTAAAACTACATTTTGTAATTTCGCAAACCAATAACAACATAAATAATTACAAAATGAGCACGTACGATATTATTGTTTTAGGAAGTGGTCCCGGCGGCTATGTAACAGCTATTAGAGCTTCTCAATTAGGTTTTAAAACCGCTATTATCGAAAAGGAAAACCTAGGAGGTGTTTGTTTAAACTGGGGATGCATTCCTACAAAAGCATTACTTAAAAGTGCAGAAGTTTTTAATTATTTAAAACACGCCGAATCGTACGGACTTACAGTTACAGGTGCCGATAAAGACTTTGAAAAAGTAATCGAACGTAGTCGAGGAGTTGCAGACGGAATGAGTAAGGGCGTACAGTTTTTAATGAAAAAGAATAAAATTGATGTTATTGAAGGCTTCGGAAAATTAAAACCCGGAAAAAAGTTAGAAGTTAACGGAACCGAATATACTGCCAATCATATTATTATTGCTACCGGAGCACGCTCGAGAGAGCTACCCAATCTTAAACAAGACGGAAAAAAAGTGATAGGCTATCGCGAAGCAATGACGCTAAAAAAACAACCTAAAAGTATGATTGTGGTTGGTAGTGGTGCCATTGGTGTAGAGTTTGCTCATTTTTATAATGCAATGGGAACAAAAGTTACTATTGTAGAATACCTTCCGCATTTGGTTCCTCTTGAAGACGAAGATGTCTCAAAACAATTTGAACGCTCGTTTAAAAAAGCCGGTATAAAAGTAATGACAAATTCGGCGGTTGAAAAATTAGATACTTCCGGAAAAATGGTAAAAGCTACCGTTAAAACCAAAAAAGGAGAAGAAATTATAGAGGCCGAAATAGTATTGTCTGCCGTTGGTATTAAAACCAATATTGAAAACATAGGACTAGAAGATGTAGGCATTGTAACCGACAGAGATAAAATTTTAGTAAACGAATGGTACCAAACTAATATTCCGGGATATTATGCTATTGGGGATGTAGTTCCCGGTCCTGCATTAGCTCACGTAGCTTCTGCCGAAGGCATTACTTGTGTTGAAAAAATAAAAGGTTTACATGTAGAACCAATCGACTACGGAAACATTCCCGGATGTACTTATGCTTCACCCGAAATTGCCAGTGTAGGAATGACCGAAAAACAAGCAAAAGAAGCAGGTTATGAGTTAAAAGTAGGTAAATTTCCGTTTTCTGCAAGCGGAAAAGCCAGTGCTGCAGGCGCCAAAGACGGATTTGTAAAAGTAATTTTTGACGCCAAATATGGCGAATGGTTAGGTTGCCATATGATTGGTGCCGGTGTAACCGATATGATTGCCGAAGCTGTTTTAGGTAGAAAATTAGAAACTACAGCACACGAAGTACTTAAAGCCGTTCATCCACATCCTACTATGAGCGAAGCCGTTATGGAAGCTGTTGCAGATGCCTATGGAGAGGTAATTCACTTATAACAAAACAAAATAGAATCCGTACAGATTATTATACTATTTCAAACAAAACTGGAAAAACCGATAAGCTGTTTTTATAAAATCAGCATTGCATCTCCATATGTGTAAAATCGGTACTTTTCTTTAACAGCTTGTGCATAGGCTTCTTTTACAAAATCGTAACCGGCAAAAGCAGATACCATCATCAGCAAAGTAGATTTAGGAGTATGAAAATTTGTCACCATGCAATTTGCAATACTAAATTCATAAGGAGGAAAAATAAATTTATTTGTCCAACCTTGATATGAATTTAAAGTCCCTTCAGATGAAACCGAGCTTTCTAAAGCTCTCATTACTGTAGTTCCTACAGCACAAATTCGTTTCTTATTCTTAATTGCAGTATTTACAATATCAACGGCTTTGGCAGGAACAATTATTTCTTCAGAGTCCATTTTATGTTTCGATAAATCTTCTACTTCAACTGAACTAAAAGTCCCTAAACCGACATGTAACGTAAGTTCGGCAAAATTTATTCCTTTAATTTCTAATCGTTTTAATAAATGTTTAGAAAAATGCAAACCCGATGTGGGTGCTGCTACGGCACCTTCATGTTTTGCATAAATGGTTTGATATCTCTCTGCGTCTTCCGGTTCTACCTCTCTTTTTATATATTTTGGAAGTGGTGTTTGACCTAATTCTTGGAGTTTTTTTCTAAACTCTTCGTAAGTTCCGTCATATAAAAATCGTAATGTTCTTCCTCTTGAAGTGGTATTATCTATTACCTCTGCAACCAACGACTCATCTTCACCAAAATAAAGTTTATTTCCTATTCTAATTTTTCTTGCAGGATCAACCAATACATCCCACAATTTTGTTTCTTTATTGAGTTCACGAAGTAAAAACACCTCAATTCGAGCTCCGGTTTTTTCTTTGTTGCCAAAAAGTCTTGCCGGAAAAACCTTTGTGTTATTAAGAACTAAAACATCCTCTTCGTCAAAATAATTAATTAAATCTTTAAATTGTTTATGTTCAATAGTTTGATTTGCTCTGTCTAATACCATTAATCGAGACTCATCACGATTGGGTGCCGGATATTCGGCTAAAAGTTCCGGTGGTAAGTTAAAGTCAAATTGAGATAATTTCATCCCCATAGTGTAGAAGTTTTAATTTAAAGGTTGCAAATATACAACCTTGAAACAGGGGATGTCAAGTAAAAAGCGGTTTATTTTTATTTTACATAAAAAAAGACAAAAGACCTTGGTTTTTTATGTTGCAAAAACTTAGATATACTACTTAATTACTTGTAAACGATTAGCTACTCATGGTGCATGAATTGCTGTTTCGCTAGTAGTTTTTCTTCTGTTTCCTCATGATTTTCATCCGGAACACAACAATCTACAGGACAAACTGCCGCACATTGAGGCTCTTCATGAAAACCTTTACACTCTGTGCATTTATCGGGTACTATATAATAAAACTCATCGCTAATAGGCTCTTGTGCTTCATCTGCATTTACTTCTTTTCCGTTAGGAAGCACTACCACTCCTTTTAAATCGGTTCCGTCTGAATATCGCCAATCATCGGCTCCTTCATAAATTGCTGTATTGGGGCATTCCGGCTCACAAGCGCCACAGTTAATACATTCGTCTGTTATTATAATTGCCATCGCTATTTCTTTTACTAAATTTGCGCAAAATTAAGGTATATATACGTAACTACAAACACAATATGCAATTACAACAAAGAATTAACGCTTTTGCAAAATTAGGAAGTTTTTTAAATGGATACTTAAACTACTTAGATAAAAAAACTGATGAACCTACAGATTATTTAACGCTTCAGAACGCAATAAATAAAGCACAAGCACATAATGGTTGGTTTACGCAAGAAAATATTCTTTTCTCACTAACCGCTTGGGCAGAAATACTCACGACAGAAAATTTGCAACAATGGACAAACAACTATGCATTATTAAAAAATACCACTAAAAATGTGGCTGTTATTATGGCTGGAAACATTCCGTTAGTTGGTTTTCATGATTTTATTTCGGTGTTAATCTCAGGACATAACATCGTGGTTAAACAATCTTCAAATGATGCGTATTTACTACCTGTTTTAACTCAAAAACTTATAGAAATCGACCCCTTATTTAAAAATAAAATTACTTTTTCTTCAGAAAAACTTCAAAATTTTGATGCTGTTATTGCAACGGGAAACAACAATAGTGCAAAATATTTTGAATATTATTTCGGAAAATATCCACATATTATTCGTAAAAACAGAAATAGCATAGCTATTCTTACCGGAAGCGAAACCAAAAAAGAACTACAAGGACTGGCAAATGACATTTTTAGATATTATGGATTGGGTTGCAGAAATGTGTCTAAAATTTATATTCCGGAAGATTACAACTTCGATTCCTTTTTTAATGCTATGTATTCGTGGAAATCTTTAATAAAACAATCCAAATACATGAATAATTACGACTATAATAAAGCGGTTTACTTAATGAGTGATATAGCTCTTTTAGATAACGAATTTATGTTGTTAAAAGAAGACACCGGATTCTCCTCTCCTATTTCAGTGATCTACTACGAAAGCTATAAAAACAAAGCACATCTAATTGAAAAACTAAACCAAGAAGAAGAAAAAATACAATGCGTGGTTTCATCAAATACAGATGGTAAAGCTATTCCTTTTGGAACAACACAACATCCCAAACTCTGGGATTACGCAGACGGATTAGATACACTTATGTTTTTATCGAATTTGTAATTGGATTATTTGAACTGTTATTTTTTAATTTCATCTTAAATATGTAACAAAAATCACCTTTTATTTAAAGAGTAATTACCATCTTTGCAAAAGTTAATTTTTTTTAGAATGAAAAAACATAATTTTAGTGCAGGACCTTGTGTGTTACCACAATCGGTTTTACAACAAGCCTCTCAAGCCGTTCTTAATTTTAATAATCTCGATCTTTCCCTTATCGAAATTTCGCATCGAAGTGCCGATTTTGTTGCTGTAATGGAGAAAGCTCGAAGCTTAGCCTTAGAACTATTAGGGCTTCAAAACAAAGGTTATCAAGCACTGTTTTTACAAGGTGGCGCCAGTACCCAATTTTTAGCAGTTGCCTATAATTTACTCGAAAAAAAGGCAGCATATCTTAATACCGGTACGTGGTCTAATAAAGCAATTAAAGAAGCTAAATTATTCGGAGAACTTGTTGAGGTAGCTTCCTCAAAAGATAATAATTTTAATTACATACCTAAAAATTACACCATTCCCGAAAAGGTAGATTATTTTCATTGCACTAGTAACAATACTATTTTCGGAACGCAGATTAAAGAATTTCCAAGCACAAATAATGTATTGGTTTGCGATATGAGTAGCGATATTTTTTCAAGACAACTGGACTTTTCAAAATTTGATTTAATCTATGCAGGAGCACAAAAAAATATGGGACCCGCAGGAACAACACTAATTGTTGTTAAAGAAGAAATTTTAGGTAAGGTCTCTAGAGCCATTCCATCTATGTTAGATTACCGAGTACACATAGGAAAAGACAGCATGTTTAACACACCAGCCGTTTTTCCGGTTTATGTTTCTATGTTAACACTACAATGGTTAAAAAATATGGGGGGTATTTCAGCAATTGAAAAAGTAAACAACAAAAAAGCGTCATTATTATATACTGAAATAGACCGAAATCCTTTATTTGAAGGGTTTGTCTCTAATAAAGAAGACCGATCTGCAATGAATGCAACCTTTAATCTTACCAATAACGCATTACAAGAAACCTTTGACGATTTATGGAAAGAAGCCGGAATTAACGGTCTTAACGGTCACCGTAGCGTTGGCGGGTATCGTGCCTCGATGTATAACGCCTTACCGCTTGAAAGTGTACAAGTATTAGTAGAGGTAATGCAAGAATTAGAAAAAAGAGCATAAAATTGAAGAAAAAATTTTAGAAAATGAAAGTATTAGCAAACGACGGAATTTCACAAATCGGAATAGATGCCCTAGAGCAAGCCGGATTTGAAGTAATCACTACCAAAGTAGCGCAAGAACAACTTGAAAATTTTATTAATACAAACCAAGTAATTGTATTATTGGTTCGTAGTGCTACCAAAGTAAGAAAAGAACTTATTGATGCCTGCCCAACCATAAAAATTATAGGTCGTGGCGGTGTCGGGATGGATAACATCGATGTAGATTATGCCAGAAGCAAAGGCATTCATGTAATAAACACTCCTGCTGCATCCTCTGCATCTGTAGCCGAATTGGTTTTCGCACATTTATACGGAGGTGTACGCTTTTTATACGATGCAAACCGAAATATGCCATTAGAGGGAGAAACCCGTTTTAAAGAATTAAAGAAAAATTATGGTGCAGGTGCTGAACTTCGTGGTAAAACACTTGGAATAATAGGCTTCGGACGCATTGGGCAAGAAGTAGCTAAAATTGCGCTTGGTGTTGGAATGAAAGTTCTTGCTAGCGATAAATATATGGATACCGCAACGGTAAAAGTTCCTTTTTATAACGGAGAAAGTATTTCTTTCGATTTTAAAATGCAACCCATGGTTACTGTTCTAAAGGAAAGCGATTTTATTAGCCTTCATGTTCCAGCACAGCAGGGATACATTATAGGAAAAAATGAAATTGCACTTATGAAAGATGGAGCCGGTATAATAAATGCGGCACGTGGGGGTCTTATAGATGAGGTAGCTTTAGTTGAAGCCCTTGACAACAACAAACTTTCATTTGCCGGTTTAGATACTTTTGAAAACGAACCCACTCCGGCTATAAAAGTACTTATGAATCATAAAATATCACTCAGCCCGCATATTGGAGCTGCCACAATTGAAGCACAAAACCGAATTGGAACCGAGTTGGCTACCCAAATTATATCGATTCTTAAATAAAATAATGGATGTAGTTTATCGAAAAATATTTTTTACACCGGTAAATACGCTATTTTTTTGTAATTTGACAACATTAACTTTTAAATTTATTAAAAATGTCAGGAATTTTAGACTTGTTAACCAGTGATATGGGGAAACAAATAATTAGTGGAGTAAGCAATGACACGCGTCAACCCGAAGATAAAACTGCTAAAGTATTAGCTATGGCAATGCCTGTATTAATGGGGGCTATGAAACGAAATGCTACTAACCCCGAAGGCGCTTCCGGTTTGTTAAATGCTTTAAACAGTAAACACGACGGAAGCATTTTAGAGAGTTTGGGCGATTTATTTCAAGGTGGTGTTAATCCCGAAGTAAAACAAGATGGTGCCGGAATTTTAAAGCATGTCTTAGGAGGCTCACAAAATAATGTTGCCAATGCGTTATCACAAAAATCCGGAGTGGATACTAGTACCGTAATGAATATTTTACAAGTTGCAGCTCCTATTCTTTTAGGTTATCTTGGAAAGCAAACAAGAGAACGACAAGTTTCAGAACCAACCCAATTAGGCGGTTTGTTAGAAGGTGTTTTAGGAACCGGTCAACAAGGAAACAATCAACAAAGCCTTATCGAATCACTCTTAGATGGTGATAACGACGGAAGCATTTTAGACGATGTTGCCGGTATGGTTCTTGGAGGAGGAAACAAAAAAAGTGGAGGTATAGGTGAACTATTAGGAGGTTTGTTCGGAAAATAAACCACTCCTCTTTTTTATAATATTAATTAAACCATTTGATTGTTAACAATCAAATGGTTTTTTTTATTTCTATTCTGTATCCAGAAAATTAAAACTTGTATTCATAACCCAAACCTATGGCAAAAATATTTTTGTTTGAACCATTATCGAATCCCAGTTGTAAAAGTGCGTTACCATATTTTTTGAAACCATAGGTAAGAAACAGTGCATTAGACCATACTTTAACCGGTTTTGAATAAGGTTGTCTATAAGTACCTAGATGTTTAGCAAAAGTGGTTTTAAGTTTCCAAGAAAGGGCGTTGTGTTTTCCGGAAAATGCGAAGTGATGTGCTTGAATTCTATTACTCACAATTGGAGACGTAAGATTGGTGATTTCAATATTTTTATCGGAAGTTATAAAAGGAAACCCTATTACATTCCCTTCATATGTCCATCCGCTTCGGTATAAATTATTGCTAAAATAATTATCAAATCCGCTTACACCTGTATTCCCACTTTGGTTTGTTGTGGTAGCAAATTCATATAAAAAAAAATAGGGAGTCTTTTTAGGTGTAAAAGTGAGTCCCCACAGACCGTCGGGGAAGTTAGCAAAGCGTGTTCCCGAACCATCTTCAAAAGGATGATCATAATAGACGTTAAAACTTCCTACTTGTGTAGAAAAAACATAATCAACAAAAAAAGAACCTATATGGTTTCCCAACGCATTTACATTTTCTCCTTCGGTGTTTGTTTTTTTAGCAAAAAACACTTTTACAAAAGCCGAAAAATCAGTAGGTAATTTACCAAACTCGGGAGACGTTCCTCCCCATTGCGCTACATGTTGTAATCTTATTTTTAGTTTACTATTATCATTAATTTTTGCAATTATAGCTAAGCGTTTATAATGAATCATAGTATTGGAAACATAGCGCGTGTCGTTTAAAAAATAATTTCCTATTCCCCAATCTACACTAAAAGTCTTGGATAATTTTAAAGGGGTTGAGGCTTCAATTATAAAACCCGGAATGGCTCTGGCATTATTGCTCCATACAAAGTTCTTGTTGGTTAATGACAAACCAAAGGCTTCTTCTTTTTGATTTTTAGCCCCAATTGTAGCTTGAAACCAATTGTTCTTAAATCTAAGATAAAAATTATTTCGTTGAAACGATGGAGCTATTTCATTTCTGTAAAATCCTGAAAATCCGGCTTCAATTTTAGTCGATTCTTTAAATGAGTACGTACTTCTCGCAAAAAATTTCCCTGAAACAGTTGAAAACTCACTTACCGCAGTATTGGTATTTGTATAAAACCAACCTGGTAAAACTTCTTCAGAAGAAAAAAAACCAATACCCTTTACTTTTGCAAAAAAATGTATGTTTTCTTGCGCCATACTTTGTAAAAAACAAAACAACGAGAATAGGATTATTTTCTTTTTCAAAATAGTAAAATTAGCTTTTAAATATACGTTTTAAAAAGGATTGCTTTTCTTGACTATACGAGTAGCCGTATTTATTTCCGTATCCAAAATTACTCATAGACACATTATTTAAAACAATACCTACATTTGTTAAACGTTTATCTTTTATAGCATCTTTGGTAAAGTTTAAAAGTTCTTTTTCGGTATAACCGGCACGAACTAGATACAACGTTATATCGGCTAAGTTATTTATTAAAACGGTATCGGTTACTAACATAGCCGGGGCTGTATCTACAATAATGTAATCAAACTTTTTTTGCAACTCGGTAAAACAATAACCGGTTCTTTCTTGCATTAACAACTCTGCAGGATTAGGTGGTATTACTCCTGAAAGTACAATACTTAAATTAGGATGAAACTGACTCTTAGAAACGATATCATCTAGTGTAACCGAATTGTCTATAATATATTCGGTAAGTCCTTTTTTATGGCGCAATTCTTTAGGTAAATATCTATGAAGTTGCGGATTTCTAATATCGGCTCCTACCAGCACAACTTTCTTTCCGGTTAAAGCGAGGGTTAAAGCTAAATTAAAAGCTACAAATGTTTTTCCTTCCCCTTTTATAGTAGAGGTTACCAATATTGTTTTTGATGAGTTTTTAGCGTCTGACTTACTTACAAATAAGTATTGAAGATTGGTTCGTAAAATCCGGAACGATTCGGCTAAAATACTTCTATCATTTGGCTGAATTAACTCTTCGTGTCCTCTTTTAAGTTTCGGAACCTCTCCAACAATAGGAACTCTTGGAAGTTGACGTTCTATGTCTCTTCTGTTGCTTACTTTGTTGTTAAGTAGGGCGCGTATATATATAAACAAAAAGGGTAGTAACAAGCCTGCTAAAATAGCTCCGAGATAAATAAGTGGTTTTTGAGGAGACACCGGTGCTCTTCCTGTAAAAGCACTATCTACAATTTTTGCTTTTGGAGCAGTAACAGCCAGAGATATAGAAGCTTCTTCACGTTGTTGTAACAAAAACAAGTACAATTGTTCTTTAATTGATTGTTGCCTCACAATATCTCTGAATATTTTTTCTTTCTCCGGTATTTTTGAAATCTTAGATTGAAGTGAATAACTCTTACTTCTTATATCTTCCATAGCTATCTGGTATTTTTGGCTGGTTGCTTCTAAACCGGATAAAATGTTATTTCTAATGGTAGCCAATTGAGCCGAAATATTTTTAACCACCGGATTTTTAGATGTAGATGATTGTAATAATTTATTTCGTTGTAATGTTAAGGCATTATAGTTGGCTATATCTGAAGCTATTTGTTCTTCGGTGGCAAGGTTTACCGGAAGCAAATCGGTTGTCTTAGATTGTTTTAAGTAGTTAATCATGGTATTCGCCAACTCTATTTGCGTACCTAAATCCAACTGACGCTTGTTAAACTCACTGGTGTTTTCTAAAATAAGTTGGGCTTCTGCCGTGATGTCGGTAAGTTTGTTTCTACTTTTAAATCTTACTTGGTTTTCTTCAACCGAATCCAGTTCTTTTGTAATTATTGCCAGCCTGCTGTCTATAAACTCTGATGTTTTTTTTGCTACTTGACTTCGGTCATTTATAGCATCTTTGTTATACTGAAAAATAAGTTCATTTAAAAAATCTTCTGCCTTATCCGGTACGGGACTTTTTAAAGAGAGATTTACCACGTTACTATTTTTTATATCATTTAGGACTTTTGTTTTTTTCTGAAAAGCCAAGGCTACCGGTTCTACATGTTTATAGGTTACAGCAATTTTTTTGTCGAAAAAGTTTTTAAAAAGTATAGTGTCTTTTAGTTCGGGTAAAACCGTTATGGTACCGAAGGGTAAAATTACCGGTTCACCAAAATTATGTACTCCTAGTTTAGTTCCGTTTTCTATTTCAATTTTGTAGGATGTTGGTGATAGAATTTCAAAATAAAGCTTCGGAACCTTTTTATTTTTTAAAACCGAAAGATACTCGACAGAAATGGGTTTATTATGGTATAGTTCGGTTGTTTTAATTGCTCCTACACTTTCGTAAGTAATGTTTAAGCTAAGTGAATTTATCACATTAGAAATAATGCGTTTTGATTTAAAAACCGCCAGTTCATTTTCAATTTTATTACTGCCAAATTTTGAAAAAAACTTTCCAAAATCTGCAAAAGCCGCTAGTTCTACCGCTCCTCCTCCACTCTTTTCATCTTTAATAATAACGGTAGCTTGTGTTTCGTATAATGTGGTGGTATATCTCAAGAAAACATAAGTTAGTAATAACGATAAAAAAACTGTAATAATAAACCAGTACCAGTAGCGTGTGTACTGCCCTATTATTTCTTTTAGAGAGAGTTCGGTCTGTTCTTGATAATTTTCTTGAAGCATTATACTAACGTGTTAAAAGGATAACTGAACTAAGAACAACTGTAAATAACGACAGTAAAGCAGGAACATCGGGTATAAAACCGGATTTTTTCACACCTCTTGTCGTGGGTTCTACATACACGACATCGTTTTGTTTCAGGTAATAAAAGTCGCTTGTAAAAAAGTCTGCTTTTGTAAAATCTATTCGTTTTACTTTTCGCTTTCCGTTTTCTTCTCTTACTACTATAATATTTTTTCGGCTTCCGTCAAGAGTAAAATCACCTGCTAAGCCTATTGCTTCAGGCAATGTAACGCGTTCATTTTGTACAATAAAAACTCCAGGATTATTAACTTCTCCAAGCACCGTAACTCTAAAGTTTACAATTCTTACATCTACCACAGCATCGGTAACATAATTTAACAGTTTTTGTTTTAACATTTTTTCTACCTCCATACGAGTTTTTCCGGCAACAGTAATTTCGCCCAAAACAGGAAAAGGAATTTTTCCTTCTTTATTTACCAAATAACCTTGTAAACCAATATTATTGTTTCCTATCGTATTGTTTTGTAAACCGGTATTTCGCTGAAAAGGTTTTACCACTTCTTCGTTAAAAGAAGAAACGGTAATATGTAAAATATCATTACTCTCAATAACCGGATCGAAAGTGGTTGTGATGTTCCGGTTGTCTAGGTCATCAATATCCTGAAAATAGAGTATTTGTTTCTTTGTAGCACAAGAAAAAAGC
>WFXA01000231.1 GCA_015490835.1 Flavobacteriaceae bacterium
GCTTAATTATTTATCCAAACCAGAACCTAAGCGAATGTTTTTATTTTGCAAATCAAATAAATAACAGTTATAATAATTATGTTCATCTGTATAAAGCAGGTATTAAACTGCCGATTGTTTTAAAATAATTTTTTTAAGTAAACTAATTTTAGTTTTTCTTTATTGTATATTTGAATTCGAAAAACTGCTTCAAAAACTATCCTAAAACGTTAAAATTTCACTTTTAAGTGAAATCAACTTGTTAGTTAACTTAAAAATGAATACATTTGTAGTCTTAAAACCAATAGCACAATACAAAAAGGTATGTTATTACTCTGTTTGTGTTAATGATGAAACATCATTATTTGATGATTTTTTAAGTACACATACTGTAAAAAACAAAAATAGGTTAAATCATATTGTTAAATGGTTACAACAAATAGGAGATAAATATGGAGCACAAGATCAATATTTTAGACCAGAAGGTGAAACAGCAGATACTACAGCATTACCACCAACAGGCAATAGCCGAAAACCACAGTTTACCGAGTTTGGTAAGAAAAAAGCAAACAACTTACGCTTATATTGTTTAAGAGCAAACACTAATGTAGTTATCCTCTTTAGTGGAGATATTAAAACTACAAAAAAAGCGCAAGATTGTCCAAACGTAAAAAAACATTTTAGATTTGCAAATCAATTGACCAAAGCAATAGATAAAGCCTTTAAGGAAAAAGATATTCTTTGGAACGAAGATTGCACGGATATAAATTATAAAGAAGATTTAAAGATTTATTTCTAAAAAAACAAACCACAAATGAAATTTTCACAAAACAACATAATTGACACTTGGTTAACAGAAAACGGTAACCCAGAAATAGCAAAATTTATTGAAAAAAACTTAGAAATAGCAACTAAAGTAAATACTATCTTAAAAGAAAGAGGTATTAAAAAAATTGCCTTTGCTAAAATGTTAGGTAAAAAACCTTCCGAAATTACAAAAATCTTAAGTGGAACACATAATATTACACTTAAAACAATTACCAAAATGGAAGTTGCCTTAGATATTAATCTAATTAATATTGAACCGGTTATTCAGCACAAATATGTTTATTTAGGTCTAATAAAAGGAGATAAAAATGCCATAAAAGACTGTTTGGAAACGCAATATGAGGACTCTGATTTGTTGTACGCTAATTGTTAATTTTTAATTGATGGATAAAAATCCTAAAATAATACCTGAAAATTTTCATCTTTTTCACCTGCAAATAATTGAAAGTAGCATTTCATCATCATCTAAAATTGAAGATTTAAATTTTAAAATAGATGTTGCACACACTACAATGCACAATATTGACCAAAAGCGTATTAAAATTGGTTTAATGGTGAGTATTGTAGGTATTAAAGAGGATAAAGACACAGATGTTAAAGCGTTTTTCAATATAGATTTTCATTATATAATAGATGATTTTGAGCGATTTTATGAATTGAATGAAAAAGAGCATCTTACTTTTAATGGCACATTTATATCTGTTTTATTAGGTATAAGTTATTCTACAGCAAGAGGTATTATTTATGAACGCCTTAATGACACATCTTTAGAGGGTGTTATATTACCTATTATTTCGCCAGTAAAAATGTTAGCAACGAGAAAAAATGTGTAGTTTCCAAATTTATAATAACTTAAGTAGTTATATCTTATTTTAGAATATAAAACTAGATTTTAGGGCAAATGATTTATACAGGATTTTGTTATAACCTATATTTAACAAAAAAACCGCCTTTTCAAGCGGTTTTTTAAAGTTTAGTGAAACTTTCTTTTTCAAATTTTCTTAGTACGTTTTAATAGTTTTAAAACGTCTTCTACTGTTCCATAAATAGCCTTTGCTACTTTTTGGTTTTTCTGATAATTGATTACTGTTTAACGTTCTCATTTTTATAGTATTTATGTTATTTTAAATTGTTATTTATTTGACGAAATTTGTGTCTAATTGTTACGCAAAAAAGTTAGTTTAACACTTTTTAACACACGGTGCTGTTTTTCGATGCAAAAGTACTTTGAAAGATGAATCTAAAAGTATGATATCTGTCATATTTATAGAATTTTGTATCTTTATTTATTAATTTATAATTTTTAATATGTTTATAGGTCATTATGCTGCAGCATTTGCATTAAAAGTAGTAGAGAAAAAGGCTTCGTTAGGGATGCTTTTTGTAGCTACACAATTTGTAGATATCTTGTTTTTTCCGTTTGTTGTAACCGGTATCGAACGTTTGACGTTTGTTAAAAACTATACAGAAGTAAATAATTTTTATATGAATTATTACCCTTTTACGCATTCACTGCTCGCTTCATTACTATGGGGTTTTCTTTTTTACTTGGTGTATAAATTTTTAATTTTAAAGAAAAAGCCCAATACAGGAAAAATTGCTCTGGTTATGGGGCTTGCGGTAGTATCGCATTGGTTTACCGATCTTATTGTGCATACAGCCGATTTACCACTATTTTACGGAAAACCAAAGTATGGATTTGGACTTTGGAATTATAAAAATGCAACCTTTATAACCGAAGCCGTATTATTGCTTATTGGATTTTTATATTACCTTTCTAAAACTAAACCAATTACAAAATCCGGAAACTTTTTAGGATGGTTTTTTGTACTATTTCTTATTTTAATAAACTTTTTAAACTTGTATGTATTACCGGCAAATGAAGATATAGGTTCTTTAACCGTTTCTGCTCTCATTGCGTATTTCTTGTTTGCCATGTTAGCACAATTCATCGATAAAAAAAGAGCTTGAAAATGATTTATGTCATTTCAAATCATTGTGAGAAGTAGTAACTTTAATCAAAATTTAAACTACTTGAGTTATGAAAAATATAAAATTTAATAAGGCAACAGATGATTTTGGAAAAATAATTTTAAAACTCATCCCACAAGTTTATCCCTACATAAAACACAGGTTGTATGTTTTTGAAACCAAAGGGGTTATTCCTAGAAATATGTACAGTCCCAGCGGAGTAATAGATGATGCAATTGTTTTGATGTATGAAAATTACAAAGATGATAAAACAGACGAAAAATCAGTACGCATTGCACTATTTACTTTTTGCGATAGTGAATTAAAAAAGTTAGGTAAAAATGAAAAATTTCATAAAAGTACAATGAGTACACGTGATATTTTAAATAATGAATTAAAGCAATTGGAAGAAAAATTTACTATAGATGGTAATTTTGATTTAATTATGGAAGAAGAGCTCGATGATATTTCGTACCATCAAGAAGATTTTAAAAAGAAGGTGTATTTATATGAAGATACTCAAAAACAGATTATTAAAGCACTCGATTTATCTTCGGAAGAAGTTGTACTTACTGAAAAACAACGCTTGGCACTCAACAATATCTATTATTGGCTACCCGAAGAAACCTCTAATATGTTGGATATGTTTGTTTTTGGTAAGTTAACTTATGAGGAAATTGCTATCGTAAAACAAGCAGATGAATTTGATATAAAAAAGAATATTCAGGAGGTAAGTAGTTTGATACGAAAGAATATAGAGTAATTTTTTTGATTAAACAACGGTGAATATAAGTCCATATTCAATCCCGTCCTAAATAAATTTTAGGAC
>WFXA01000232.1 GCA_015490835.1 Flavobacteriaceae bacterium
CGCATTTTTCATATAAAACGAAATGAATTATACGATTACGCTATGGTATATAGATAAATGCGAGAAACCGTCCGAATAGTATCGTGATGTTTTTTAAATACACAAATGTGTTGGCATTGCTTATTTGTTTAAAAACATTGTGAATTTTTCGGGTTAATACCGAATACGAATTCAATATAGTTCAATTTCAAGTTCTCTCATTGAACTATTTTCATTCTGTAACGGCATTAACCATTCTAAAATATAAAATAGTTTGGACTATTTTATATTAAGAATAGGTATTACATTTGTATTTATGAAGTACTTTATCTCATTCGTATTGTTTTTTGTTTTAGTCTGCTTAACTGGTTGCGATACTATAAGAAACAAACAAAGTGACCTTCAAGATTTTATTCCTGAAAAAGCACATACAATTATAAAAATTAACAATTTTGAAGATAACAAAGCTGCCCTTGCTTCAAACGACTTACTTTTTCCTGTTTTATCCAAATCGACACTCGCTGCACTTATACAAAACATTCACCCTCAATCGGAAAGTTTGTTGTGCGTTTCAAAAAACAATGCTAAAAAAGATTATACCTTTATTACGCATCTTCAAAAAGTTGAACTAATAAACGACTCTATTAAAACGAGTAGTGAAACCAATTCCGTTAAAAAAATCATACTAAACGACATCCCTTTTTATACTTTTACAAAAGATAGCATTATTGTAATTGGCTCTTCAGAAAAGGAAATAAAGGCTGTTTTTAACAAAAAAACGCTTCACGATGAATTATTTGACCGATCCTTTAAAGTAGCAGATAAAAAGGGTATTAGCATTATAAGCAAAGCTAATAAACTTCAATTTTCAGATTCAGTTGCCATTAATTTCGCCAAATGGATGTGTTTAAACACGGTAATTTCATCCGGAGGTATTACCGCTACAGGAGTGGCTATCCCGCAGGATAGCATACCTCAAATCAGTACCCTATTTAAAGGGCAAACGCCACAAACCACTCAGTTTTTAACTGTTTTGCCTAGCGATGCAACCAAAGCTTTTTCGTTTACCTATTCCGATTTTGATGTGTTTCAAAATAATTTAACAGCTAAAGATTCTGTTTCTATTCAAAAGAAAGATGCTATTTTTAATTTGGTTAATGAAGTTGCCGTTTTTTCAATTAATAAAGAAAAAGCAATTGCAATAAAAAGTTTAGATACACAACTTACTTATGAAGCATTAGTAGCTAATTTTTCAGAAAAAAACTTGTATAAAGATGTTGCTATCTACCAATTTCTAAATCCCGAATTATTTAAAGAAACCTTTTCTCCTCTCATTAAGGTAACAAATTTTACGTTTGCTTTTCAATTAGGGGATTTTTTCATTTTCACCGAAACACAAGAAAATGCACAACATATTATTTCGAGTTATAAAAATGAATCAGTCTTTGCAAAATCTATTAATTATAAAAACCTTTTAAACGAAATTAGCAGCTCATCGTCTTTGTTTATAGTACAAAACGGAGAGGAGTTTGCCACTTCTCTTTCAAAATTAACAGGTATTCAATCCGTTTCAAAAAAAGTAATCAAACAGTTTCCGCTGGCAATTACACAAATTAGTTTCGACAGAGATTTTGCGCATCTTAACTTAGTTTGCAAAGAAGTTTCTTTAAAAAATCAATCTCCTTCTTCGGGTGTTACCGAAACGGCTTCCATTAGATTGAAGAATACCATTGCTCTTGCTCCCGCTTTTTTCACCAACCATATTACCAAAGGAAAAGATATTGTTGTACAAGACATTGACAATGTTTTATATCTTATTTCGGACAACGGAAAAATACTTTGGAAAAAAACGTTAAACGGCAAGATTATTGGAGAAATTAAAGAAGTAGATATTTTAAAAAACGGTAAAAAACAATTGGCTTTTGTTACTAAAAATAAATTGTATGTACTGGATAGAAATGGAAAACCCGTAAAACCCTTTCCTATTTCATTTACCGATAATATTACCCAGCCATTGGCTGTTTTTGACTACGATAACAACCGAAAGTATCGGTTTGCTATTACGCAGGGCAACAAAATTACGTTATTTGACAGCAAAGGAAAAAAGGTAAAAGGATTTACATTTTCAAAAACCAAATCGGATATTGTTCTACCTCCTACGCACATTCGTATTGCTAATAAAGATTACATTGTTATTGCAGAACAAAACGGTAAGTTACACATCCTTAACCGAACCGGAAAAACAAGAATTAATCTCTCTAAAAAGTTTGATTTTTCAGATAATCCAATTGTAAAAGAAGGTAACAACTTTGTGATTATTAGTAAAAATAACACAAAACACAGCATTGATACCAAAGGAAGAGTGGTTTCAAAGAAATTGAAAGTTTCGGGAACCTATTATTTTACTGTAAACGGAAGAATAAAAGCTACACTTGACGAAAACCTATTGCGTATTAACGGAAAATTAGTAGCGCTTCCTTACGGAATTTACACCCAACCCCTAATTTTTAATAGTAAAGGAAATAGCTATATTTCTGTTACCGATACGCAAGAAAAAAAGATATATTTATTTACAAGATATGCAAAACCGGTACAAGGCTTTCCTATTTACGGAATATCCAGAGTATCTTTGGCAACCAGTAAAGGACGCTTACTTTTAGTTACCCAAACCGACGATGCTACCGTAACGGTTTATAGAATTAAGGAACAGAACTGAAATTTAGTATCTTTGATGTAAAATTTAATCCATGTATTTTATTCCCGAAAAGTTAGACAATTACGTCACGGCACATACACAACCCGAACCTGAATTATTACAACAATTATCAAGAGAAACTTGGCAAAAAGTAATGATACCCAGAATGTTAAGCGGGCATTTTCAAGGCAGGGTTTTAAGTATGATCTCTAAATTAATTAATCCCAACCATATATTAGAAATTGGTACTTATACCGGCTACTCGGCTTTATGTTTGGCAGAAGGATTACAAGATAACGGTACTTTAGACACCATAGACCATAATGAAGAGTTGTTTGATTTTCAGAAAAAATACTTTGACAAATCTGCTTGGAAAAAACAAATTTTTCAACATCTGGGAGAGGCTTCAACCATAATTCCTACACTAAATAAAATTTATGATTTGATTTTTATAGATGCCGATAAAAAAAATTATCCTTTGTATTTAGAGCTTATTCTTCCAAAATTAAAAAGTGGTTCGGTTATACTAAGTGATAATGTTTTGTGGAGTGGTAAAGTTTTAGAACCTGTTTTAGAAAATGATGAAGATACACAAGCGCTTATAAAATACAACAAACTCTTAAATAACCATCCCCAACTGGAAACCGTATTGTTGCCAATTAGGGATGGATTAAGTATTTCTAGAGTTAAATAATACTATTGTACTGCTTGAAGCGCATCAATATTTCCATATCCTTTTGTACTGCTTTTATTTGGGTAAAATTCGGCACTTTGACGCATTTTGTTTAATACTTGTGTACGAGACCAGCCGGGATGTCTTGCCCAAACCAATGCCGCTATTCCTGCAGTTGTTGCTGTTGCAACCGAAGAACCGCCTACATAATCACGTTGCCCGTTATAATATCCTAGCACGGTTCCGGTTCGACTGTTGTCCCAATCACGTTCCATTACTACCGTAAATTCTATTTGGGGACCATCATGACACGTATCGCATTGTTGGTACGTTCCATCATCCGTAATTCCGGTTACGGCAACTGTTTCGCTCATATTTGCCGGAAAAATAACCGGATACCAGTTGGTCCAGGTAGTAGAAGTACCACCGGCAGCAAAAATAAGTTTTTGTTTGTAATACGCATATTGTACAGCGTCACGTATATTGCCGATAGACCAAGGATAACCGATAGACATAGAAATAATTTTCACATCATTCCTATTCGCCAATGCAATCAAGGCATCTTTTACACCTTTTCTCTCGTGATAATCGTTTAAAACTACATCTTCGGTGGCACGGTAAGAGACAAGGTTACTGTTATAAGCAACGCCTACAGGCATATAATCATTATTTCTGGGAGCTGCTATGGTAGATGCCATACCGGTTCCGTGACCACATAAATCATAGGGTCCGTCATAATTGTTAGACCACCACCAAGGCGAATCGATAAAGGTTCCGTATTTTTGAATGTATCTTCCGCTACTCCAACCGTCGTTAAAGTTATTTCCTAAAAGCGATTGATATTGAGATACGCCGGTATCTATCAATCCTACTGTTACACCGGCTCCGGTACTGTACGCCCATGCTTGTTCTATGTTGTGTTGATCAAAGGTCCAACTTATATAACAATTGGGTGCAATAACACGATAATCATTTCCGTTAAGGTTTGAAGAACCGAATCCACAACCTTTGGATGAGCGTGATTGATTTTGAGGAAAGGCTTCATTTCCAAAAAAGGAATATCCGTTTGGTTCCAGATACCTAATATCGTTTCGTTTTTTTAGTTCTTTAATTGTTTCAATAGAAGCTATCTTTACATCAACAACATTTAACACTTTGTCTTCTTCATAAACAGCTTCTTTTTTTGTTGTAGATTCTACTGAAAGTACCAAATCAATGATTTCATTTTTGGTATTGATTAATCGTTGGTTTGTAGAAGTTCTAAAGGCTTCACCTTTATTTCCGTATCCAATAGTTAAAATACCATCGCCGTGTACGGTAGCGCTCCATAGCACTTGATTGCTTACTTCCATCCAGTTAAAATCTCCTTTATCTCGGAGTATTTGATCTATTACTTCGTTAATTTCTTCAATAGATAAAAGCTCTTGAGAAACGTCTGCAATTCGGTTGGCTGAATTGTCTTCGGGTATTAGTTGCGTGTCTTGTGTACAACTTGAAACAACAAACAAAGAAGTTAAAAAAAAGGTTTGTAAAATTCTTTTCATGATTTTGGGTTTTGGTTAACCCTGTCAATATAAGAATTTTATTTTTATATCAAAAACAACTATTTTAAAATTATTTCTTTTGTAATTATTTTAAAAAAATAAGCCTTAAAGGAAGTGCTTAAAAACGTCTTTTTATAGGACCTACAACATTTTCAATATCATCTTTTACTTTGGTGACTTCTTTGGTAATATCTTGTGTTAGGTCTTTCGGAATTTCTTTTGTAATATCTAAATCCTCTATGTTAATACCTTCTTTTTCGGCAGTTTTGGTAATTTCTCTTTTAATATCGTTTGTTGCATCTTTAATTTGTCGCATACCCTTGCCCAACCCTCTGGCGATTTCAGGAACTTTATCGGCACCAAAAACCATTACGATAATAAATACAATAAAAATTATTTCGGCACCACTAATAAATAAAGGTATTCTAAGAATCATATTGCAAAGATAGAAATTTACTCGTATTATATAAAAAGTGAAACTCTTTAATTCGTGTTAAAGATTAACAGATAGAATTTAATTTAATGCATTTTTAACTATATTTGAAAACTAATCACAAAATCAGTACAGATGAAAAGAATCTTTTTTAGCCTTTCAGGAATTGCAATTATTGCGCTACTATTTGCTTTTAACAACAGTAATCAAACCGGTTACACAACTGTAACCAACGATGTTTCATTTGAAATTCCCAAAGAAATTTTAACAGTAATAAACAATAAATGTTATGGCTGTCATAACACAAAATCAAAGGGTGAAAAAAGTAAGAAAAAATTAAATTGGGATAATTTTACCAATAACGAATACAATAGTGTAAAGATTTATACCAAGCTGGGTAAAATAGAAAAAATACTTGGTGAAGATAAAATGCCTCCTGCTAAATTTTTAGAAAAATACCCGAAAAAAACTTTAACCGAAGAAGAAAAGCAACTTATCCTAGCTTGGGCTAAAGAGCAAAAGATTACACTTCAAAGTAAATAAAAATGAAAAAAAAGCTGGGAAAAAAATTATTACTATTTATCGTTTTAATTTTGGTTATTATGCAGTTTATTCCTATAACTAAACCGGAAACAAAAAATGATAACCTCACCGATATTACAAAAGATTTTCCTGTGCCTCAAGAAATAGCCACTACACTAAAAACATCCTGCTATGATTGCCACAGCATGGAAACTCACTATCCTTGGTATAGTAGAGTTGCGCCGGTAAAATGGATGGTTTTTAACCATATTGAAGAAGGAAGAGAACATCTTAATTTTTCTAAATGGGCTCTTTTATCTAAAGAAGATAAATTAGATGCTTTAGATGAAATCACAGAAGTATTGGAAGAAAATGAAATGCCATTAGAAACGTATCTAATTCTGCATCGAAAAGCCAAACTTTCTGAAAAACAAAAAGAGGATTTAATTAGTTGGGCAGAATCGTATATGGAAGTTATTTTTGCTTCGGAGCCAGAGTAAAATTTATTATAGTAAATAAGAAAAACCTCGAAGGATAAAAATCTTCGAGGTTTTTTTATAAAACTTAGTTACTATTCAACCAATACCCATTCTCCTTTTTCAATTAAAGGAATGGCTTGTTTGTATTTTACCTCTTTACTTTCACCCGACATTACATTTTTAATGGTAACGCGCTCATTACGACCAATTTTTGGTCGTTCTCTAATAATGGTTTCGGTAATTTGAGGTTGTGGTTGTGTATTTCCTGCTGTACGTGATTGTGCAGCTCGTTCGTCCATATTAGGGATTTCGTCTTTTTGTTCATGTAATTTTTCCTTGGGTCTTACTCTTCTTGCTTCACGAATATTAGGGATATTTTCTTGCGGAATTTCCCCTTTAAACAAGAATGATATCACATCTTTGTTCACCTTTTCTATCATATCTTTAAACAACTCAAAGGCTTCAAATTTATAGATTAACAATGGGTCTTTTTGTTCATGAACCGCCAACTGAACCGATTGTTTTAATTCGTCCATTTTACGTAAATGGGTTTTCCAAGCATCATCAATTATGGCAAGTGTAATGTTTTTTTCAAAATCTTGAATGAGTTGTTTTCCTTCGGTTTGATAGGCTTTTTCAAGATCTGTTGCTACGTTTAGCGTTTTAACACCATCGGTAAACGGCACTAAAATACGTTTGTATTGATCGCCTTGATTTTCGTACACATTCTTTATTACGGGATACGCCAACTCGGCATTGCGTTCCATTTTTTCTTTATAATGTTTATAAGCAGCTTTATAAACTTTACCGGCAACCTCTAATGTATTTAAGCTATCAAACTCACTTTGAGTTACGGGTGAACTCATTGAAAAATACCGAATGAGTTCAAATTCAAAATTTTTATAATCTTGTGCTTCTTTATTGCTTACGGTTATTACTTCGGCGGTATCGTAAATCATATTTGCCAAATCTACTCGCAACCTGTCTCCAAAAAGTGCGTGACGACGTCGTTTATAGACTACTTCACGCTGGGCGTTCATTACATCATCGTATTCTAAAAGACGTTTACGCACTCCAAAGTTATTTTCTTCTACTTTTTTCTGGGCACGTTCTATAGATTTTGAAATCATGGAATGTTGAATTACTTCTCCTTCTTTCAATCCCATTCTATCCATCATTTTAGCAATTCGTTCGCTACCAAACAAGCGCATTAAGTTATCTTCTAGTGAAACGTAAAATTGCGAGCTTCCGGGATCTCCCTGTCGTCCACTACGACCTCGTAACTGACGGTCAACCCGACGAGAATCATGACGCTCGGTACCTATAATTGCTAGACCTCCAGCTTTTTTAACCTCATCGGTAAGTTTAATATCAGTTCCCCTACCTGCCATATTGGTAGCAATGGTTACTATTCCGGCTTGTCCTGCTTCGGCAACAATATCGGCTTCTTTTTTATGTAATTTTGCATTTAATACGTTGTGTGGTACTTTTCGAATGCTTAACATTCGGCTTAACAGTTCAGATATTTCAACCGATGTTGTACCAATTAATACCGGTCTTCCGGCTCGGCTTAACTCGGTTACTTCTTCAATTACTGCGTTGTATTTTTCGCGTTTGGTTTTGTAAATTTTATCTTCTCTATCGTCTCTTGCAATGGGTCGGTTAGTGGGTATTTCTACCACGTCTAGTTTATAAATTTCCCAAAGTTCTCCTGCTTCGGTTACTGCTGTACCGGTCATACCGGATAGTTTTCGGTACATTCTAAAGTAATTTTGAAGCGTAATGGTAGCAAAGGTTTGCGTAGCATCTTCAATTTTTACATTTTCTTTTGCTTCAATGGCTTGGTGAAGCCCGTCGCTGTAGCGTCTTCCGTCCATAATACGTCCGGTTTGCTCGTCAACAATCATTACTTTGTTATCCATTACAACATACTCGGTATCTTTTTCAAAAAGCGTGTAAGCTTTTAATAACTGATTAATGGTATGAATACGTTCACTTTTAACTCCAAAATCTTTAAAAAGTTCTTCTTTAAGTTTTGCTTCTTCATCTGGCGAAAGGTTTTGCGATTCAATTTTTGCAATCTCGGTTCCTATTTCGGGCATTACAAAAAAATCGGGGTCATCACTACCTGAAAGGAAATCGATTCCTTTATCGGTAAGTTCAATCTGATTGTTTTTTTCATCGATAACAAAATACAGCTCGGCATCTACCTTTGGCATTTCACGGTTGTTATCTTGCATATAAAAGTTTTCGGTTTTTTGAAGAATTTGCTTTACTCCTTCTTCCGAAAGAAATTTAATAAGTGCTTTGTTTTTGGGTAGCCCTCTGTAAACACGCAATAACTGAAAACCTCCTTCTTTGGTATTGCCTTCCTTAATTAATTTTTTGGCTTCGGCTAAAACACCCGTCAAGTATTTTTTTTGTACACTTACAATGCTTTCAATTTTGGGTTTTAACTCGTTAAATTCGTGCCTGTCTCCTTCCGGCACCGGACCGGAAATAATAAGGGGTGTACGTGCATCATCAATTAATACCGAGTCTACCTCATCTACAATGGCGTAATGGTGTGGTCGTTGCACCAAATCTTCAGGAGCGTGTGCCATATTATCGCGTAAGTAGTCAAAACCAAACTCGTTATTGGTTCCGTAAGTTATATCTGCCAAATAGGCTTTCCGTCTAGAAGCCGAATTGGGTTGATGCGCATCAATACAATCTACAGTAAGCCCATGGAATTCAAAAATAGGTGCCATCCAAGCACTATCCCGTTTTGCTAAATAGTCATTAACTGTAACTAGATGTACGCCATTTCCTGCCAATGCATTAAGATACATAGGCAGTGTAGCTACGAGTGTTTTTCCTTCACCTGTTTGCATCTCGGCTACTTTTCCTTGATGCAGGGCTACACCACCAATAAGTTGTACATCGTAATGCACCATATCCCACGTTACTTCTTTTCCGGCGGCGTTCCAAGAGTTTTTCCAAACTGCTTTTTCGCCATCTAAGGTTACATACTCTTTGTCGCCGGATAGTTCTCTATCAAACGGTGTTGCTGTAACGGTAAGAGTTGAGTTATCTTTAAAACGTTTAGCTGTTTCTTTTACAACGGCAAATGCTTCCGGAAGAATTTCGTCAAGTGTTTTTTTCTCTACATCGTACCGGTCGTCTTTAAGGTTATCTATTTGGTTGTAAATGTTTTCTTTTTCATCAATATCCTCAACCGTTTCTGCTTTTAGCTCCAGATCATCTATTTGTTTTTGAATCGCTTTTTGGTCGTCTTTAATACGTTGTTTAAAGGCTTGTGTTTTTGCTCTAAGTTCGTCTAGTGATAGTTTTTCCAGAGCTGCCTCGTGTTTTTTAACTTGATCAACGATGGGTTGAATTTCTTTAATATCTTTTTTGGATTTATCACCAACAAAAGCCTTTAAAATGCCGTCTAAAATTCCCATTTTATGTATTTTTAAGTACCATTTTGAGGTTTATGATACGTTATTGTGTTATTGTTTATTGTGTACAACAAAAAAACTGCAAAAAAACCATATAGCCAAGTGGTTTTGTTGTTTTATTATTTTTTTATGAGTAAAAAAAAAGCCTCTTTTTAGAGACTTTTTAATTTGCGCATTAATTTGTTAATATTCATCTTCATTCCACAGATAATCTTCTTCTGTGGGATAGTCTGGCCAGATTTCTTCAATCGAATCATACGACTCGCCTTCGTCTTCAATAGCTTGCAGGTTTTCAACAACTTCCAGCGGAGCTCCTGTTCTAATGGCGTAATCTATTAATTCGTCCTTGGTTGCCGGCCAAGGTGCATCACTTAAATAGGATGCTAATTCTAATGTCCAATACATTATTATATAAATTTAATTTTTTGCAAAAATAATTTTTTAGATTAAAAAGTCAAGTAAAATCTTAATTATTTCATTATTATTTTAAAGAACGTTTGCATTTAATTGAATATCAATATAGTACAATAAAAAGAAAAATAATGGTTATAATTTTTCAGGTATCCATTTTATTTCTTCAGCCTGCAAGTCGTGTGTCAATTTTCGTGCCAGCACAAACAGGTAATCCGATAATCTGTTCAAATACTTTAAAACTTCTTTAGGAATAGGCTCTTGTGAGAGAAGTAAGGTTGTTAATCGTTCGGCACGACGACATACACAACGAGCAATGTGACAATATGACACGGTTGTATGTCCGCCGGGAAGCACAAAATGTGTCATCGGTGGAAGTTTTTCGTTCATCTCGTCTATTTTTTGTTCTATATAAACACTATCTTCTTCGGTAATAACCGGAATATTCAATCTACTTTTTCCGCTCTTTAAGGTAGCTTTATTCGGGTCGGTAGCTAAAACTGCTCCAAGTGTAAATAATTTGTCTTGAATACGAATAAGGTCTTCTTTTAAATACGACTTAATTTCTTGGTCTCGTATTAGTCCTATATACGAATTTAGTTCATCTACTGTTCCGTAACTTTCAATACGTATGTGGTATTTAGGCACGCGTGTACCACCAAACAATGATGTGGTTCCTTTGTCGCCTGTTTTTGTATATATTTTCATAGCACTTTATTGAATTGATTTAAACCAAACGCAACAACCCATTCATTCTCTATTTCTATTATTTATTTTCTTTCTTTTCATTTTTTCGTTTGAAATAGCTTTCTCTAAAACTTCTGTTTTTTCTCTTTCGCAATGTATTTGTGTTGTGCTTATTCCAAAAAAATACTAAAACCAACAACAAAATACCACCGCCAATTAACACGTAGGGATTTGAAAAAAAAGAATTCGTCATTGCTTTATTTTTTAAATAGAAGTTTTATCATTTTATCAAAAACGGCTGTGTTTTCATAAATACCGTTAAATAGCTCTTGTCCGGGCCCTTTTGCAAACACGGGAATCAATGTTGCAGAATGCCCATCGGTAGAAAAAACCGGTTTTATTTTGTTATAATCTCCATTATCTGAAGCAAGTGTAAAACCACCGGTTTCGTGATCGGCTAAAACAATTACTAAGGTATTTCCGTCTGCTTCAGCAAAATCGAGTGCAACACCTATCGAATTATCAAAATCTATAAGCTCACTAATAAGATAATCGGCATCATTAGCATGACCTCCCCAATCTACTTGCGATCCTTCTACCATTAAAAAAAAACCTTTGTCGCTAAGCTGCGAAAGTGTTTCAATGGCTAAACGGGTAGCATTTGGTAAAAAATCGCCTCTGCCTTCCAGCATTTTAGGCATACCGTCTGGAGCCAGCAGGTATCCTTGTTTGTAGTTAAATACCGGTTTTACGTTGTTAGGTAATCCGTCTGTGTTTACGGTAAATCCTTTCTCTTTTAGTGTGGAAATAAGGTTTTTACCATCTTTCCGTTTTGTAAAAAAATCGGTTCCTCCACCGGCAAAAAAATCTATTTCAGAATCTACCAACGACAGGGCAATATCTTCATAATCTCTACGAGATTTCACATGGGTATAAAATGCAGCCGGAGTTGCATGAACAACCGACGATGTAGCTACTACTCCTGTAGAGTAACCAATAGCCGAAAGTTCTTCAACAATAGTGGGGACGGGATTTAAATTTTTATCCAAACCCAATACGCCATTATTGGTTTTAACTCCCGATGCAAAAGCAGTTGCACCTGCTGCCGAATCGGTTATTAAATCGCTTGCAGATGATGTTTTTATTAAGCTAATCTGTGAAAAACGCAGGTAGTTTGATGCTTTTTTATTGTAATAGAAAGATGATGATAATTGACTTAAACCCGTTCCATCACCAATAAGTAATATTATATTTTTGGGATATTTTTTAATGTTTTGAGCTGTGGTTTCGGCATTTTTAATTTTAGTATCGGAAGAAGTATCACTAACCTTTACCGAAACACACGAAGTGGTTACGATAACTA
>WFXA01000233.1 GCA_015490835.1 Flavobacteriaceae bacterium
ATATAAAAGTTTTCCGGAATCTCAAATCTGGAAAACT
Source organism: Flavobacteriaceae bacterium (assembly GCA_015490835.1). Lineage (GTDB taxonomy): Bacteria > Bacteroidota > Bacteroidia > Flavobacteriales > Flavobacteriaceae > Marifrigoribacter. The sequence continues at coordinate 38 of WFXA01000233.1, forward strand.
TCTTTTTTTGAGTTGAAAACTGTATATCCAAATTGGTTTTCCTATGCTTGGTACATTGTAAATAAATTAGTTCCTATTATTTTATTGCTTGTATGGTTCTTTACCTGTAAACATTGGTGGTATTGGGCAATTTTAGCACCCATAGGAATGTATGTTTTTCAGCTTTGGAGTATTATTGAACAAAATAACAATATTGATGAAACAGAGCTTTTGTACCTTTACCCGTTTATGTTTATTTTAATGCCGGCATTATTTTTAATACGTGCGCATTTACTTTATAGCCTTCGTGCCGATAATCTGGAAGAACTGGAAAAAGATCTTCGTAAAAAACGTACACTTTGGGGACAAATAATGGATTTGTTTAATTAAATTCTTTGTCTTTGTGTGAGTTTTCAGTAGGCAGAAAGCAGTTTTCAGAAACCACAAACCCCTAAGTTCATATAAATAATGATGCTAACCCGAAGACATATTAGAGTAAAAGTAATGCAAGCAATTTATGCATTTAATCAATCTAAGGAAGACAAATTAGATGGGTCTGAAAAGTTTTTACGCTATAATATGAAACAAATGTTAGACCTGTATTTGTTATTGTTTCAGTTACTCATTGCGCTACGAGATTTTGCAGAGCAATACAACCTAAAGCTTCAAAAAAAAATGTTAGCAACATACGAGGACAAAAACCCAAGTCAAATTCTTGTAACAAATAAGCTAATTAAAATAATCGCTTCTAACCCCTTTTTTAATGAAGTAATAAAAAATAAAAAATTAGATGTTTGGGATATTGATTCGGAATATGTAACCATCCTTTTTAATGAGCTAAAAGAAAAAGAATGGTATAAAGTATTTAATGTAAAAGAAACCACTTTTCAGGAAGACAAAAATTTTGTTATAAAATTATATAAAGAAGTAATAGCTCCTAACGAAAAATTATACGATTATCTTGAAGATAAACGACTTACTTGGCTTGATGATTTTCCGTTGGTAAATACACTTATCGTTAAGTCTTTAGAGAAACTTTCACCTCAAAATGCTACTGCACTTCTTGTCCCCGAATTATTTAAAAATAATGACGATGAAGCGTTTGCAATTCAACTATTTAGAAAAACTGTTCTAAAAGAAGACTTTCTGCTTCAAGAAATTGACGGTAAAACACCAAATTGGGATAAAGATAGAATTGCGGATTTAGATTTAATTATTCTAAAAATGGGAATAGCTGAGTTTTTATATTTCCCCACCATACCTGTACGAGTAACTATTAATGAATGTCTGGAAGTTGCCAAAGAATATTCTACACCAAAAAGCAATGTTTTTATTAATGGTATTCTCGATAAACTATCCAAAGAATACGCAAAAAAAGGCAAACTGAATAAAAAAGGACGAGGATTACAATAAAAACAAAAAAATACTTATTTTAGCACCGCTAAAAACAAAAACATAAATCTTTAATCTTAAACACAATAAAAATGAAAAAAGTACTTTTAATAGTAACTGTATTTTCTGCTGTTTTATTTACATCTTGTAAAGAAAATGCAGCCGAAAAAGTAAAAGAAGACAATGTAGCCGAAGCTGCAAATCGCGATGCAAAAGCAACACAATTTGCAATCATGGAGTTTGCTGAAAAAGAATTTGACTTTGGTGAAATCGACAACGGAACTCCCGTAGAGCATTTATTTAAATTTAAAAATACCGGTGATGCACCATTAGTAATTGTAAATGCAAAAGCCAGTTGTGGTTGTACCGTTCCCGAATATTCAAAAACTCCGGTTGCACCGGGTGAAGAAGGTGAGTTGCTTGTTAAATTTAACGGAAAAGGAAAAGGAACCGTTAGTAAAACCGTAACCATAACAGCAAACACCAAAACCGGAAAAGAAACACTTAAAATTAAGGCTACTATTAAAGGTGGAACCGACGGTGCTAATTTAGTGAAACAAGGCGGTAATATGCTTAAAACAAACAAGTAAGACTCCTTTTATGGAACAATTACAAAGTTTTGCACCTTTGGTGCTTATGTTTTTGGTGGTGTATTTATTTATGATTCGCCCAAGTATTAAAAAACAAAAACAAGAAAAAAAGTTTGCAGAAGAACTTAAAAAGGGAGACAAGGTTATTACAAAAAGTGGCATGCACGCCAAAGTATTGGAATTAAATAATGACGGTACTGTAATATTAGAAACTGCTGCCGGTAAAATGAAGTTTGAACGTTCTGCTATTTCGATGGAAATGAGCAGTAAACTTAATAAAGTAAAAGAAAAAAAGTAATCGTTTTTCTTTTAATACTAAAAAAAGCTCCTGAAAAGGAGCTTTTTTTATGTTTACGCTTCGCTTGACTTGGTTAAAGTTCAATAATAACTTCTTCTACACCTCGACGCACCTTTTTTAAGTTAGCAAAGAAATCATCTTCGGCACGATAGCCTACCGGAAGTACCAATACCGATTCTAGACCCAACTTGGAAAGGTTTAATAGTTTATCATATTCTTCAGGTAAAAAGCCTTCCATCGGGCAAGAATCTATTTCTTCTATCGCACAAACCGTCAATAAATTACCCAAAGCAATATAAGCTTGTTTTATCATCCACGTTTTTATTTCTTCTTCTGTCTTTTCAGAAAAGGATGCTAGTAAATAGTCTTTAAACGGATTTAAAACAGCATCTTCTGTACCTCTAATCTTTTTCACATTATCAAAATACTTTTTGATATGCTGTGCATCTACCGTTTTTTCAACACAAATAATTAAAACATGTGAAGCATCTTTTACCTGTTCCTGATTCATAGATAACGGAACCAATTTTTCCTGCGTCGCTTTATCCGATACAATTACTAACTTTAAAGGCTGCAAGCCATACGAAGTGGCGGTTAGGTTAAAGGCTTCTTTTAGTTTATTCATTTTTTCTAAAGAAAGCATTTTATTGGCATCAAACTTTTTTGTGGCGTATCGCCATTTTAATTTATCTATTATCGTATTATTCATAATTTGGTTTATTACATTTGCGATTCAAAACTACTAATTGTTTATTGAATAATTATTTATTTCAGATAAGTTTATTTTATATCACGACACCAAAAAACCTATGAATGCAATTGAAGTTTTAAAAAACAGAAGCGAAACCCGTTTGTTTAAAGCGGTTTTTCCTAATACAACGAATCATTACGACACGCTTTTTGGCGGAACTGCTTTAAAATTAATGGACGAAGCGTCTTTTATTTGTGCAACTCGTTTTAGCCGAAAAAAAGTAGTAACCGTATCAACCGACAGAATAGACTTCACTAAACCCATACCGCAAGGAACGATTATTGAATTGGTAGCCAGAGTGGATAAAATAGGAAAAACCAGTTGCGTGGTAAAAGTAGATGTTTTTATGGAAGATATGTACAGTTACAAACGAGAAAAAGTGGTTACCGGTTATTTTACTTTTGTGGCTATTGGAGATGATAAAAAAACCATCCCGATTATGGATAGTTAACCCGCATTATTCATATAAAAACGAAGTGAATTATATGAATCTGCTATGGGCAAAGGGAGAAATGCGGGAAACCCCTCCCGATTATTATCGGGAGAGAAATGCCCCAAATTTGGGTGTTTTCAAAATACACAAATTTGTTGGCAGTACTTAGTCGTTTAAAAATTCTGTGAATTTTTCGGGTTAACGCCCCTTTTTTATAAATTTCATTCGTTGAATTCGCACCGCATTAAGAATAGCTAGTAAGGCTACACCTACATCGGCAATTACGGCTTCCCACATAGTAGACATTCCCAATACTCCCAAGATAAGCACTAATATTTTAACACCGAGAGCTAATGTAATGTTTTGCCAAATAATTTTGTTTGTAGCATTTCCTATAGCTATTGCCGTTGCAATTTTTGAAGGCTGGTCTGTTTGAATAATAACATCTGCGGTTTCAATTGCAGCATCGCTGCCCAATCCGCCCATAGCGAGACCTACGTGGGAAAGCGTTATTACCGGTGCATCGTTTATTCCATCACCAATAAAGGCTACAATTCGACCTTGATTTTTTAATTTTTCTACTTCTGTAATTTTATCTTCGGGTAATAATCCGCCCAATGCTTTGGTTAATCCCAATTGGTTGGCAATTTTAGTTACTACTGCTTGCTTATCGCCGGAGAGCATAACAATTTCTTTATTTTTCGGGATTGCTCGTAATTCCGAAATCGCTTGTTTGGCATCATCCTTTAACGTATCGCCCAGCGTAATATAACCCGAAAATTTTTGATTAATGGCAACAACCACTATGGTATCGCTAATATTTTTTATTTCCGAATCGTAAGAAATGTTAAACTTATCCAACAACTTGGTGTTTCCGGCTACTACTTCTTTGTTGTTTACGATACCTTTTAAGCCGTGTCCCGAGATTTCTTCTACTTCCTGTGCAACATCATTAACCGGAATATTTTTCTCCTCGGCATAGTGTACAATAGCTTTTGCAATGGGATGTGTAGAATTTTTTTCGAGCTTGGCTACCAAAGCAAGGAATGCATCTTCATCCATATTTTTTGAAACTATTCTCTGAACTTCAAAAACGCCTTTGGTTAGGGTTCCTGTTTTATCCATAACAACAGCATCTACTTTGGTCATAAGGTCTAAATAATTAGAACCTTTAAACAATATTCCGTTACGCGAACCGGCACCAATCCCTCCAAAATAACCTAACGGAATGGAAATTACCAAGGCACAAGGACAAGAAATAACCAAAAATATCAAGGCACGTTGCAACCACATCTGAAAGTTATAATCGGCATCTAAAACAAAATACGGAATAACCACCAACGCAACTGCCAACCAAAATACAATGGGCGTGTATATTCCGGCTAATCGGCTAATGAGTTTTTGCGTTTTAGCTTTTCTGCTTACGGCTTCTTGTACCAATTTTAATATTTTAGACAGTTTGGTATCTTCGTATTTGCTGGTTACTTGTATGGTAATGGGTTTGTTAAGGTTAATCATTCCGGCTAAAACCGGTTCTCCTTTTTCCTTTGTATCGGGAGCAGATTCGCCGGTTAATGCAGCTGTATTTAACGACGCCGTTTCAGAGAGGAGCAATCCGTCTAACGCAATTTTTTCACCGGGTTTTACAACAATTAGTTCACCTAACTCCACTTCTTTGGGATGTTTTACTACTGTTTTGTTATTTTCTAAAACCGAAACTTTTTCAACCTGTACTTTCAATAAGGATTCAATAGATTGTTTTGCTTTGTTTACTGCGGCTTCTTGAAAAAGTTCTCCAACTACGTAAAATAACATTACGGCAACCCCTTCTGCATACGACCCAATGATAAATGCACCTATGGTGGCAACGCTCATTAAAACAAACTCGTTATAAACTTTTCCTCTATATAGGAGTTTTAAGGCTTTTAGCACAATGGGACCACCTACTGCAAGGTAAATAATTCCAAACCAAATAAGGGAAACCGGAAAGTTAAAAAAGGGTATTTCATAATAATCTAAAGCAATACCAATTAATAAAAAAAACAGGCTAATGATGGGGATAAGATATTCTCTGTTAAAAGATATAGTTTGGGTAGGTTTCGATTCTTCAGTAAAATCTATAGCACACGCGGTACCTTCTTCGCATTGGTGTTCTTGGCTCATAAAAGGTATTTTGTTTTTTCAAAAGTACTATAAAATTAATGCAATTGTTGTGCAAACTGGTTTTGATATTTTTTATTTATCCCGCATTATTCATATAAAAACGAAGTGAATTATATGAATCTGCTATGGACAAAGGGGGAAATGCGAGAAACCCCGACTTAGAAATGCCCCAAATTTGGGTGTTTTCAAAATACACAAATTTGTTGGTAGTACTTAGTCGTTTAAAAATTCCGTGAATTTTTCGGGTTATTGAATGTATGAAAAAATGAACTCTTGGTAGTTTTTAACCATAAGTGTGAAATTTCACTAACGTTTAAGTCCTGTTTGCTTTTTTTTATTAATTTTAGCTTCTAACTAAAAACATTTTACAATGAGTCAAACAGACAAAAAAATTTCTTTAGAAACCGCACAACAATGGACAAACCAATGGCGTAGCGATGAATCTACGTACAACAGTCATAATGAGTGCAATGCCTTTTTAATTCCTACACAAGATTTACAAGGCGTATTAAACGAAATGCAAGGCGAAACCGGAGACACCTATATTAGAGCGTATATAGGAGTAGATCCAGCAACCAATACCGAAAAACTTATTATTGTAGGAACCCGTGCCGAAGTACAAAAAGACGGAAGTATTATTTATAGAGATTTATTGCCTGCACAAGGTATGGGAGGTACCGGAAATAGTATATGGGATTTCACCAAACCTTGCCCACCATTTTGCGACCCGGATAGTTCTTTAAATTAATATGAAGGAAATAACAGATTACAATAATGATTATTTAATAATAATTTCAATTGTAATTGCTATTATTTATTTAACTCGTTTTACAAAACAAAGTAATGAGTATAAGTTATTTACACTATATTTAACGTATGTGGCAATAATTCAGGCATTATTGTATTATCATGCTTCAGTAAAAATAAGTAGTATCTATTTGTTTCATTTTTATTTTATAGGGCAATTTATCTTGCTTTCTTTTTTTTATAAAGAATTATTAAAGACTGCTTTTATAGATTGGATTTTATTTTTAGTATTACTTTATTTAAGCGTTTACTATGTTATAAATCCCCAAATATTTTATGAGTATCATATTTCCGGGGTTTTAATAACTCAAATTTTATTAGTTTTTTACTC
>WFXA01000234.1 GCA_015490835.1 Flavobacteriaceae bacterium
AATAATCCTTTTGGTGTTTTACGGATTAAAAATTTTATTTCGCCTCGCTATGCCCTATATGATGCAATCCTTAGCAAAGAAAGCTGAAAAACATTTTCAAAATACTTTTGGAGACGGGTTTAGAGAACATCCCGCTCAACAACCGGAAGGAAAAGTTACTATTGAAAAAAAACAAAAACCGTATAAAAAAAGTAATTCGAATGTAGGTGAATATGTGGATTTTGAAGAGATAGATTGATGATTTTGTGATTGAAGATTATTTCGATTGATGATTGTTTCGATTAGGAATTGGAGATTTATGATTGGTATTCGGTATTCGAGCCTGTCTGCCAACAGGTAGATTTTCAACTTGTTGAAAGTATCGAGAATACGACAATTGAAGATTTTTTCGATTTGGGATTGATGATTGGAGTTTAGTACAAAGTATTAATGTTTTTGAACTCCTCACTTCTCACTCCTCGCTCCTAATTCCTCACACCTCAACTCTTTTTATTGTTACTCTATAAGTGTTTTCAAAAAGGGAATAAATTCGTGCTGCATCTTTTTTACGTACCGAAATTATGATTTTACAATGTTCTTGCAGTTCTTGCTTTTGTATTAAGATTTTTTCTTCTTTAACAATACGCATTACCGTATTCATTTCCGGATAATCAAACGTTAACAAAAAAGTTTCATCTATTGTTTTTTCAATAACATCGGCAGCTTCTAATGCCATTTGAGCTGTGGTTTTATAGGCTTGTATTAAACCGCCTACTCCCAATTTTGTTCCGCCAAAATATCGAACTATAACTACCAAAACATTGGTTACATTAAAAGCCTGTATCTGACCGTAAATGGGCATTCCGGCACTGTTTGAAGGTTCGCCGTCGTCGTTTGCCCGATACGAAGTATATTCTTTACCCAATTGCCAAGCATAACACCAATGACGTGCGCTGTGATGTTGTTTTTTTAATTGCGTTATTTTTTGTTTAATATCTTCTTCGTTGGTTACGGGAAACGCATACCCATAAAATTTACTTCCTTTTTCTTTGTAAAGTACTTCGGGAGATGGTTTTGTAAGGGTTTTATAAGTGTCGTTTTTAGGCATTTTTAAAAGCTGAATTTGTTAAATAATTGGGTAACATCTTCTTTTTCGGGAATTAAATTCCACGTTTTTATACCTAACGATTTGGCGGTTTCAATATGTTCGAGTGTATCGTCTGTAAAAAAGCAATTTTCCGGTTTTAATTTGTGTGTGTTTAGTACAAAATCAAAAATTTCTCTATCGGGTTTTCGTAACTTAATTTCGTGCGATAAATAAAAGGCATCAAAACTGTTTTTAAATTGGTTGTACTTCTCTAGACCCATATTCTCAATTACTTTGTTAATATGCAACTCGTTTGTATTGCTAAGTAACAAGAGTTTGTATTGCGATTTATTTTTCAGGTTTTTAATAAAGTCTAACCGGTGTTGCGGAAAATCTAGAATAATGCTGTTCCAAGCGTTACTAAGTTGTTTTTTAGTTGCATTTGGAAATTGTTTATGGTAAAAATCTAAAAATGCTTCGGTTGTTATATTGCCTGTTTCGTATTGCTCGTTAACCCGAATCATTTTTTGTGTAAACGTTTGTAACCCCAGTTTTTTTAATTGGGTTATAGTAGCTTCTTTATCTAAATTCATGAAAATAGCTCCAAAATCAAAAATCAACGTGTCAATCATTTATAAAGTATGGTTAGGTGGTCGTTATTTATTTTTTGTTCAAAGATTGATTTTCCTGTTATATTCGGTGCTTTTACACCGTCTATAAAAGAAAGATTTCCTGTAAAAATTCGTGCTTCATCCCAGAGGTTTTCGTCGATAAATGTTTGAAGTGTTTTTGCGCCACCTTCAATAATAACAGATTGAATAGTATGAAGATACAATGTATGGCAAATATGTTTTACAACTTCTGAAGAATTAGAAAAATCGATTTTTTCAAAACAGATGGTTTCCGAGTCGGGTTTGTTTTTTTGTGTAAATACAACAGTGGGCGCTTCGTTTGAAAATACCGATGCATTTTCGGGTACTATTAAATCTTTATCGATAACACAACGCAACGGATTTTTACCAAACCAATCTCGAACCGTTAACGACGGATTGTCTTGGATTACGGTATTTGTACCTACCAAAATAGCTTGCTCTTCGCTTCGCCATTTATGCACAAGTTGTCTGGAAAAAGGGTTGGTTATCCATACCGGTTTTTTTTCTTCTTTGTGTTTGGGGGCAATAAAACCATTTGCCGTTTGCGCCCATTTTAAAATAATATAAGGGCGTTTTTTTTTATGGAAAGTAAAAAATCGTTTGTTAAGCAGGTTACATTCTTTTTCCAACACGCCAAAAGTCACGTTACAACCTGCATCTTGTAACAGTTTAATTCCTTTCCCGGAAATTTTCGGGTTGGGGTCTTTGCTACCTATTACTACATTTTTTATTCCTTTTTGAATAATTAAATTAGCACAAGGAGGCGTTTTTCCGAAATGACTACAAGGCTCTAACGAAACATAAATAGTAGCCTCCGGAAGCAATTTTTTATCCTTCACGCTTTTAATAGCAAGAACTTCAGCATGCGGTTCGCCACTTTTATAATGCCATCCTTCACCAATTATGGTATCGTTGTGCACTAGTACACTTCCTACTAACGGATTGGGATACGTGCTTCCTAAACCGTTTTTAGCAAGTTCAATGCATCGTTTCATAAACTTATTGTGGCGTTTCACTGTTTCTTTTTTAGTTTTATTTCTTCAGTTACATCAATTGGATATTTGTAGGTAAAACCCAAAGCTTTATAAAATAAATGTCCTTTGTATTGTACCCTAACTTTTTTTGAAAAAATACTGTTTAAAATTCCTTCTAAAGCATTTTTGTTTTTATAAATTTTTTCAAGTGGAATAACCGCTTTTAAAGGTACTGAAAATTCTTTTTTGGCGGGAACTTTAAAGTCTTCGGAAGAAGAAATGTTACCTACCAAAACGTTATTAACCAATACCTGAATGCCATCACTGCTAAAAGTACCGCCTACTAAGTTTGGGTTATTAAAATAGGCATTTGCAGAAAGCGTTACCGTGTTTCCCGAAATAGCTTCAACTTGTACCGAATCTATTTTTATAAATTCCGGTCTTTTAAAATCGTTACATGAATAAACAAAAAATAAAATAACTATAAAAAATGGGTTTCTAATCAAAATAAAATAGGTTAAGGTGTTATAGGATGATTCTAAAATTCATTCACTAAAAATACTTATATTCACACCGTAAAAATACGACGAAAGTTTTAATATGCCGCAATATAATATACGTCTCATTTTAAAGAACGATAATAGTCAAATAGCCAATGTTATTAAACAGGTCTTACGGGATTTTAACGTTCCCGAAAAAGGTACCGCTTTGTCTGATGCATCTTTAAACAGCTTGTATGAATTTTATCAAAAGCCCCGTGCTTGCTATTTGGTTATTGAAAATAACACAAAAATACTGGGAGGAGCCGGTATAGGACAATTAGATAATTTTGATGGCAATGTATGCGAATTGCAAAAAATGTATTTTTTACCCGAAGTTAGAGGTTTGGGTTTGGGCAGAAAAATGATTGAAACTTGCCTGCAAAAAGCCAAAGATTTTTTGTACGATGGTTGCTATCTGGAAACAATGGAATACATGCAAGCTGCACAAAAACTATATGTTAAAAACGGATTTACGTATTTAAAATCTTCCTTGGGAGACACAGGTCATTATTCGTGTCCGGTGCATATGTTTAAAAACATGTAAGTATGACGATAGCGGAATTGCAGAAACATTTTGCCGAAAATTTGAGAGAATACTATCCGGTAGCTGAAATACAATCTTTTTTTTATCTGTTATCTGAAAAATATTTAAATAAGAAGAGGATTGATGTAGCGCTAACAAAAAACGAAAAAGTTTCGACCAATGTCCAAACTCTTTTTGAAGAAGCAATACAGCAATTAAAAATCTATAAACCCATTCAATATATAATAGGAGAGACCCTTTTTTTCGACTTACCTTTTCAAGTTTCGGAAGCAGTTTTAATTCCCAGACCCGAAACCGAAGAGTTGGTTCGTTATATTTTAAACAATACTGTTAGAAACAATAAATTAAATATTTTAGACATCGGCACCGGAAGCGGTTGTATTGCAATATCACTATCAAAACACTTGGGTAAATCTACTGTTTTTGCAATGGATGTTTCTGCAAAAGCCCTTCAAATAGCAACTAAAAATGCTTTAAACAATAAGGTTAAAATTGATTTTTTAGAAGCCGATATTTTAATAGATGATGCCCATTATTGGACGAATATTTTTCAAAATAAAAAGTTTGATATTATTGTTTCTAATCCGCCGTATGTTTTGCAAAAAGAAAAGAATTTAATGCATAAAAATGTAGTTGATTATGAACCCGAAACAGCTTTGTTTGTACCGGATAACGACCCTTTGTTGTTCTACAAAAATATAGCTGAATTTTCCATAAAGCATTTGTGTAAAGACGGAATACTTTATTTAGAAATTAATGAAGCCAAAGGAAAAGAAACCGTTTCGCTTTTAAAAGATTTCGGGTTTCATTCCATCCGGCTTAAAAAAGATATTTTTGGAAAAGATAGAATGATACAAGCGAGTAAACCTTAAAACCCGTATTTTTGCATTGTGTATAAAAGTAGCATCAAACCCGTTTTAGATATTTTATTAGCAACGCTTTTGTTTTTACTCTTGCTTCCTGTATTTATTCCGGTTGCAATTATCTTGCTGTTGGTAAATCGAGGAAATCCTTTTTTTTTACAAACCCGCCCGGGGAAAAACGAAAAGCTTTTTTTTATTATTAAATTTAAAACCATGAACGATAAAAGGGATGTTAACGGCATGTTACTCTCGGATTCACAACGACTTACAAAAACGGGTTCTTTTATTCGTTCTACCTCGTTAGACGAAATTCCTCAGTTGTTAAACGTAATAAAAGGCGATATGAGCTTAATAGGTCCCAGACCTTTATTACCCGAATACTTACCGTTGTATAACGATTTTCAAAAACAACGGCATGATGTAAAACCGGGAATTACCGGTTGGGCGCAAGTAAATGGCAGAAATGCCATTTCTTGGGAAGAAAAGTTTAAAATGGATGTGTTTTATGTAAAAAACTGTAGCTTTGTGTTGGATATTAAAATTGTTTTCTTAACACTAAAGAAAGTATTATTACGCAGTGATATATCGGCAATCAACTCGGTATCTATGCAACGTTTTAAAGGGACTAAATGAAAGAAATAACACTTTACGGCGCCGGCGGGCATTGTTTTGCAATTGTAGAACTTATAAGAAGTTTACAGCATTATAATCCCATTCAAGTTTTAGACGATAATCCTGTTAGAAAAGAAATTTTGGGAGTTTCTGTTCATAAAACAAATCCAAAATTAGTATCGCAACATGTTGCTATCTCGATAGGCGATAATACCAACCGAAAGAACATAGCTATAAAATACAGCAAGCATCATTTTCCTGTTTTGGTTCATTCGTCTGCCGTGCAATATCCTTCCGCACAAATTGGAAGAGGTACTCACGTTTTACCCGGAGCAGTTTTAGATGCATCGGTTTCTGTCGGTGAGTTTTGTATCGTAAATAACAATGCTACGGTATCGCATAATACAATTGTTGAAGATTATTGCCATATAGCCATAAATGCCGTTATTTCGGGAGGTGTAAGCATAGGAGAGGGTACGTTAATAGGAGCCGGGAGTATTATATTGCCTGAAATAAAAATAGGAAAATGGGCAATTGTGGGAGCGGGAGCCGTGGTAACCAAAAATGTGCCCGATTATGCGGTTGTATTCGGAAATCCCGCAAAAACAATACGATATAATAAATAGCAAATCGTGAAAAACAAAAAAATATATTTATCATCGCCTCATATGGGAGGAAAGGAACAAGATTTTGTTAATGAAGCTTTTAAAACCAATTGGATTGCCCCTTTGGGACCCAATGTAAACGGTTTTGAAGCAGCATTAGAAAATTATCTGGGAGAACAATCCAAAGTAGCGGCATTAAGCTCGGGTACGGCAGCTATTCATTTGGCATTAATTTTATTGGGCGTTTCAAAAGGAGATGAAGTACTTTGCCAAAGCATGACGTTTTCGGCTTCGGCAAATCCCATTGTTTATCAAGGTGCAACACCGGTATTTATAGATAGCGAACCCGATACTTGGAACATGTCTCCCGAGTTTTTAGAACAAGCAATAAAAGACAGAATAGCTAAAGGGAAAAAGCCAAAAGCTATTATTGCGGTACATTTATACGGAATGCCTTTTAAAGCAGATAAAATTTTAGAGATTTCAAAAAAATATACCATTCCGCTTATTGAAGACGCAGCAGAGGCATTAGGAAGTACTTACAAAGGACAAAAATGCGGTACCTTTGGCGATATTGGCATTCTTTCGTTTAACGGAAATAAGATAATTACCACTTCGGGTGGAGGTGCCTTGGTTACAAAAAATGCAAAAGTAAAGGAACAAGCAGTATTTTTGGCAACGCAGGCAAGAGACCAAGCACCTCATTACCAACATTCGCAAATTGGGTATAACTACCGTTTGAGTAACATTTGTGCCGGAATAGGAAGAGGACAAATGCAGGTATTGGATTCTCACGTTGGCTTGCGAAGAAAAATGAACGCGTTTTATAAAGATATTTTTATAAATACTTCCGGAGTTACTGTTTTTTCGGAACCGGACAACCGTTTTTTTTCAAATCATTGGTTGAGCTGTATTACAATTTCTAAAGATGCTACTTTCACATCCGAAAACATTCGATTAGCATTGTTAAAGGATGATATTGAAGCCAGACCCTTATGGAAACCGATGCACCTGCAACCGGTATTTAAAGATGCTTTATATTTTGGTGAATCTGTAGCCGAAAATCTTTTCAATAGCGGATTATGTTTGCCTTCAGGATCTAATTTAACTAAGGAAGATAAACAGCGAATAACTAACGTTTTAGATGCTTTTATAACTTCAAAAAGGTAAATAGCTGTATATTATATGCGATTGTGTATCTTTGTAATCCCCAAGAACATCTAAATAATTGAGCTTACTAAAAAAATATACAAAAGATTTTTATTCGGGCGATAATAATTTAAAGCTTCTGGATCAACGCTATTTACCACGATGGGTTGTTGTTGTCTTAGATGTTTTTTTTAGTTCCTTATCACTTGTAATTGTATATTATATATTATCCGGCACACCCCTTCATTTTTATAATTCTTTTAATATCTATCAACAAGGATTGTTTGCTTTATTGGTAAGTTTACTGTTTTTTGTAATTTATAAAACCTATTCCGGAATTATAAGACATTCTACCTTTACCGATATATTAAAACTTGCTTTTGCAACATTTTCTACAGCAATTACCCTTATTTTAATAAATGTAGTTTTTCAAATTGTTAAAGGCGAACGTATTTTTTTAACTACTTCTATTTTATTGTATATGTTTGTTTCTTTTACAATAATGCTTCTTTTTAGGATTGCGGTAAAAGAGAGTTACCAATTTATTAAAAACGCTACTTTAAGGAGTGTAGCTAAACGTGTCGCTATTATTGGAGTAGATGATTATGCTATTTCGCTAGGAAAAGCATTAGCCACAGAATCTAATATGCCGTTTAAACTAATAAGCTTTATTGCTAAAACCAATGTTGATAAAAAATACCATATTTTAGGAAAACCGGTTATTCCTATTTCAAAAAATTTTTCTGAAACGATTAAAAACCTTAATGTAGATGGTGTTTTGCTTATTAGCGAATCCTTTTCGGGAAAGGAAAGAAATGAAATTGTTGAAGCATGCCTAGAAAATGAAAAAGAAGTATTTAATGTTCCTTTACTTGAAAAATGGAACAAAAAAGAAGATATTGAAAAAAAGATTACGCCCATCGATATTGAAGACCTATTGGAACGAGACCCAATATCTATAGATGATAATTTAATTAAGTTGGATATCGAAAATAAAGTAGTTTTGGTAACCGGGGGTGCTGGCTCCATAGGAAGTGAAATTGTAAAGCAAGTTGCCGAATATCGTCCCAAATTACTGGTTGTTTTAGATCAAGCCGAATCGGCTTTGCACAATATTGAGATGTGTTTATTGGTTAATTACCCCAAGCTACCTTTTACCACAGAATTGGCTGATGTTAGTAATATGGACCGGCTTCAAATGCTTTTTTCTAAATACAAGTTTAATGTTGTTTATCATGCTGCGGCTTATAAACATGTTCCAATGATTGAAAAAAATCCCCACGAAGCTGTTTACGTAAATATATCGGGTACAGTAAATCTCGCTACTTTATCTACCTCTTACGATGTAGAAAAATTTGTTATGATATCTACAGATAAGGCGGTTAACCCGACAAATGTAATGGGAGCGTCTAAACGGATTGCAGAAATGTATGTACAATCTTTACAAGAAGAACAAGGAGTTACTACAAAATTTATTACAACCCGTTTTGGAAATGTCTTAGGGTCTAGTGGTTCTGTAATTCCGCATTTTCGAAAACAAATTTCTCAAGGAGGACCGGTAACAGTAACTCACAAAGATATTATTAGGTATTTTATGATGATTTCTGAGGCTTGCCAACTTGTGCTACAAGCAGGAACTATGGGTAATGGAGGAGAAATTTATGTTTTTGATATGGGAAAACCTGTTAAAATTATTGATTTGGCAAAAAAAATGATTCGTCTTAGTGGTTTTGATCCGTATGTAGATATTGATATTAAAATAACTGGCTTACGTCCGGGTGAAAAATTATTTGAAGAATTATTAAACGATGATGCTATGACACTTCCCACACATCATCCTAAAATTATGGTAGCAAAAATTACTTCCGAAAAATTTGAAGTTATTAAATCTAAAGTGAAAAAATTAATCAAAACAGCCCGACTTGAAAACTCGGAAGAAGTGGTTAAACTCATTAAAGAACTGGTTCCAGAATACAAGAGCAACAATTCTACTTTTGAAAAACTAGATAAAAAAACAACGGGTTAAGGTTTATCATTTTTTTGCATCCATTACCACAAAGGGTATAATAATCTCTTCTAGCGATACGCCACCGTGTTGGTATGTGTTTCGGTAATAACTTACATAATGGTTGTAATTGTTAGGATAGGCAAAAAACAAATCACTTTTAGCAAAAATAAACGAACTGCTCATTGTAATACTTGGCAAGTGTATTTCTTTTGGATTTTTTGCAACTAGCACATCTTTCTCTTCATAGGTAAGGCTCCTACCTGTTTTGTAACGTAAATTAGCACTAATATTTCGGTCGCCTATTACTTTAGTTGGGTTTTTAACATTTATGGTTCCGTGGTCTGTTGTTATAATAAGTTTAAACCCCAAGCGAGAAGCTTCTTGAATAGTATCTAAAAGCGGAGAGTTTTTAAACCAGCTTTGCGTGAGCGATCTGTACGATTTATCGGTAGAAGCAAGTTCTTTAATTACTTCCATTTCGGTTTTGGCATGCGAGAGCATATCTACAAAATTATAAACCACAACGATTAAGTCATTATTTTTAAGACCTTTAAAATTATCAGATAATCTTTTACCTTGTTTTAAACTGGAAATTTTATGGTAACTCCAATTTAGTTTTAAACCCAGTCGTTGTAATTGAGCTTCTAAAAATTCTTTTTCATGCATGTTTTTACCGCCTTCATCCGTATCATTAAGCCATAAATCAGGATGTAATTTTTCCATTTCGCTTGGCATTAAACCCGAAAAAATAGCATTTCTGGCATATTGAGTTGCTGTGGGTAATATGCTGTAATACATTTCTTCACTACTTTTTTTATAACTGGATTGAAGAAACGGTTCAAAGGCTTTCCATTGATCGTATCGTAAATTATCGACAACAACCAATAGTGTTTTTTCATTTTCAACTATTGGAGCAATTTTGTCTTTAAATAACGTATGCGACATGGTTGGAGCTTCTGCACCATGTTGAAACCACTTTGAATAATTTTTATCAATAAATTTACAAAACTCGTTATTGGCTTCAGATTTTTGAGATTCAAGAATATCAAACATACCGCTATCATCTATGTTTTCTAATTCTAACTCCCAATAAACTAGTTTTTTGTATAAATCGGTCCACTCTTCAATACTGTTAATCATTGCCAAATCCATAGCAATTTTTCTAAATTCTTGTTGGTATCCCGAAGTTGTCTTTTCAGAAACTAATCTCGAGTGATCTAAATTCTTTTTTAAACTTAGTAAAATTTGATTCGGATTAACGGGCTTAATCAAATAATCGGCAATTTTTGAACCTATAGCTTCCTCCATGATATATTCTTCCTCACTTTTGGTAATCATTACCACAGGCAGCGTTGGGTGCATTTCTTTTAATTCTTGAAGTGTTTCTAATCCAGAAAGTCCCGGCATGTTTTCATCTAAGAAAACAATATCAAAATTGTTTATTTTTAATTCTTCAAGTGCTTCTGTACCGCTTTGTGCTGTCGTTACTTTATAATTTTTATTTTCTAAAAAAATAATGTGAGGTTTTAATAAATCTATCTCATCATCTACCCAAAGTACTTTTATCTCATTCATATATGTATATTTGCTTTAAATTTTAATTCTAAAAAAAATTGAATACTAACAATATAAA
>WFXA01000235.1 GCA_015490835.1 Flavobacteriaceae bacterium
TTAGTAAAGTGTTTATAAATGGTTGTTTGTTGTTTTATCTACATTCCTATAACCATTTTAAAAAATAATCCATCATTTCTTCTTTAAAATCGTAATGCATTCTAATATAATCTCTCATATCATCACGTAAGGTGTTTTGCTCGTTTTGCAATCTTCCGTCAATGTTTTCATTTAAATCGGCTTTATTAATGCTACTCATTTTTGCTTTGATGCGATGCAATAATTTAGATATAGCAGCTTTTTCAAGCATAATTCTATTTTGAAACTGATCTAAAGGTTTTAAAGCTCTGGGATTATATTCTCTGGCTGCAATTTCTTCCAACTTCTCTTCAAAAGTATCCATTTCGTTAAAATGAAATCTCAATTCGCGTTTCCAAGTTTCTAAATTAAATTTTAAATCGCTTAGGTACAATACTTTAGTCTGCATAATATAAAGTTTTTATTTATTATTGAATTGTTTAATGATTTCGTCTTGTATATTCTTTTGTACGGCTTGAAAACCGTTAAACCTCGAATTAAATGTTGCTCTTCCTTGTGTTAAAGATCGCAATGAAGTAGAATAACCATATAATTCGGCTTGTGGTGCTAAACATCGCAGTACTTTGTTTTTATTTTCGCTATCTATTCCCAGAATAAGAGCTCGTCTAGACTGTAAATCGGTCATTACCGAGCCTACCATTTCTTCAGGGACACGAACTTCTAGTTCTTGCACGGGTTCCAATAGTTTAGGATTGGCATTTAAAAAGGCTTCTTTAAAAGCATGCGCTCCTGCAATTTTAAAGGAGATATCGTTAGAATCTACCGAGTGCATCTTTCCGTCATACACCATAACTCGTACATCTCTAACATACGAACCCGTTAAAGGTCCTTCTTCCATTACTTCCAAAATACCTTTCATAATAGATGGCAAATAGCGTTGGTCTATTACACCTCCTACGATACAATTATAGAAAATCAGTTTTCCGCCCCATGGTAAATCTACTTCTTCTTTTCCTCGTAAGCTAAAGCCTTCCGGTTCGGGCATTCCTTCAGACCAAGGTTCTATTTTAAGATGCACTTCTCCAAATTGTCCTGCACCACCCGACTGTTTTTTATGGCGATAGGTAGCATTTGCTGCGCGTTGTATGGTTTCGCGATAAGCAATTTTGGGTTGTTCAAAACGTGCTTTTATTCCAAATTCATGCTCTAAAGCCCATTTTACGGTAGCCAAATGCAATTCTCCTTGAAAACCTACTAATAATTGTTTTAACTCGGTTGAATATTCAATAACTACAGTTGGATCTTGACTGTGAATTTTTTTAAGTGCATCGCTCAATTTTTCATCATCGTTTTTATCTTCGGCAAAAACAGCTTTTTTAATTCGAGGATTGGGGTACTGTATGGGTTTTACAGTTATAGGATTGCTAGGATGATACAATGTATCATTAGTTTCGGTATATTTAAGTTTTAAGGTAGCGCCTATATCTCCTACGGTGAGTTTTTGAACCGACTCTCGCTTTTTCCCATCCATAATATAAAGCTGGTTAATAATCTCCGTTTTTTCGGTACGGGAATTTTCTAACTTGTCATTAATAGATACCTCTCCCGATTTAACCTTAAAAAAAGTGATTTGTCCCAAATTAGGTTGGTGTTCGGTCTTAAAGACAAACAAAGCTGTGGGTGCATCTTTTTCGCGTTTAATTGTTTCTCCTTCAACGCTTTGCTCGGGTTTTAAATCGTTTGCAGCCGGAGCTACATTATCTATAAAACCCATTAATCTTCCGCTACCCATATCGTTAAGTGCCGACATACAAAAAACCGGAAATAACTCGTGGTTGAGCATTCCGGCTTTAATACCTTGACGCATTTCATCCTCGTTGAGGGTGCCTTTATCAAAATACAACTCTAGGAGTGCCTCATCATTTTCGGCGGCTTTTTCTACCAATTCGTTGTGTAATTTGTCGGCAAGTTCTTTTTGATCTTCCGGAATGGGTAATTTTTCAGGCTTCCCTCCTTCGCTACCAAATTTATACATTTTCATTTTTAATACATCAACAATACATTGTGCACCGTCTACAACCAACGGATATTGAATTTTTACGGCATTGTTTCCTATAAAATCTACAATACTTGCAAAACTATCATCAAATTTTGCTTTTGGGTGATCTATTTGGTTAATCACAAACAAAGTAGGTTTGTGGTATTTATTGATGTAATTCCAAATAATTTCTGTTCCTACTTCCACGCCGTGTTGTGCATTAATAACTGTTACAATAGTATCTGAAACACGAATAGACGATATAATTTCGCCAATAAAATCATCCAACCCCGGTGTGTCTATAATATTAATTTTGTAATTACGCCATTCGGTATGAAGCGGTGTAGCAAAGATAGAAGATTGTCTTTCTTGTTCTATTTCGCGGTAATCGGAAACCGTATTCTTAGCCTCTATAGTTCCTCTCCTACTCAACAAACCTGCTTCAAAGAGCATGGTTTCTGCCAAGGTGGTTTTACCGCTGTTATGCGCCCCTACAAAGGCTACATTTTTAATGTGTTTATCATCATATACCTTCATAATTATAATTTTTAATTCTGTCTGCAGACAGATTGGTTTTGAGAGAATAAAGCTAACATAAAGCCCTATATTAAAATATGATTTATGTTAGTTTTAAAGCCTTGTAATTTCAAAAAACTAACAATCAAATTTTTAACTATCTAAAAATACAAATATTTTTTTAATGTGCATTATTTTCTACTTATAATTTGGGAAAAATATAGCTTACATTTGCAACACTCATTAAATATAAAAAAATTATGATAACATTATACCACAATCCCAGATGCAGCAAATCGAGACAATGTGATGTTTTTTTACAAGATATCGATAAGGAAGTAAAAGTCATTAATTATATGAAAGAACCTTTTACTGTGCCTTCTTTAACCGAATTATTAAAAAAATTGGCAATAAAACCTATTGAATTGGTTCGGAAAAATGAAAAAGAATGGAAAGAACTTTATAAAGGAAAAAACCTTACGGACGAAGAAATCATTAAAGCTATGGTTGCACACCCCAAACTCATACAACGTCCTATTGTTGTAAATGGCGACAAAGCAGTTGTTTGTAGACCTTTGGAAGAAGTTAATAAAGTACTGTAGGTTGTTACTTTCATATAATTTAGTATATTTAGGCTTTAATAACCAACTAAACTATTTATTATTATGGAAAAACAAAAATTACCTAATTCAACCCTCATTCTTGTATTTGGTATTATATCTATTGTTACGTGCTGTTGTTATGGCGTAGTGGGTCTAATATTTGCCGTTATTGCTTTGGTAATGGCAAAAAAAGCAACTGCGCTTTATATGGAAAATCCGGAACTATACGATGGATATAGTAATGTAAAAACCGGAAAATTACTTGCTTACATAGGTTTGGCTTTAAATGTATTGTACCTTGTTTATACAATATGGTTATTTGCAACAGTAGGTACCGATGGTATTATGGATATGCAACAAGAAATGATGAAAAAATACGGTATGTAAATTTCTTTTTCACTTACTAAAAGCCCCAAAAATGGGGCTTTTTTTATTTCGAGAATTTATAATTTTTCAAACACCTCTTCTACATCTGTTTTTAAATCTTTAAAATTTTCGATACCCAACGAAAAACGTATCAAATTATCGGCAATTCCCTGCTTTTTGCGCTCTTCTTCTCCCAGTAAAAAATGTGAAGTTTGAGCCGGAGCAAGCATCGTAGATTCTACTCCGGCAAGGCTTAGCGATTGTTTAATAAGCTGTAACGATTTCATAAATCGGGAGGCATCCGATTCTTTTTTTAATTCAAAAGAAACAATTCCTGTATAGCCACGCATTTGTTTTTTAGCGAGTTTGTGATTGGGGTGACTTTTTAATCCGGGATAATATACTTTTTCAACCAACGGATGTTTTTCTAACCATTTTGCCATTTTTAGTGCGTTTTTGTTTTGTTTTTTTACACGCAGTGCCATTGTTTTCATACTTCGTTCGAGTAACCAAACCGTATAATCGCTTAAACTGCCACCCAAATTTTTTCCGGTATTCCAAATTCTTTTTATATGTTTTTCTGAAGCAGCTACTGCTCCGGCACAAATATCGCTATGCCCGCCCATATATTTGGTAGCACTATGCAAAATGATATCGATTCCAAAATCTGCCGGAGTTTGATTTACGGGCGAAGCAAAGGTATTATCAATCATCGATACCAAATTATAATCTTTAGCAATACGCACAATCATTTCTAAGTCGGTTATTTTCATCAACGGATTAGATGGCGTTTCAATATAAATTATTTTGGTATTCTCTTTAATTTTTGAAGTAAAATCCTGTTCTGAAAAACCATCAGTAAAATCAAATTCTATTCCGTATTTCGGAAATTCTTCTTGCATAAAATTAAAAGCCCCACCATAAATAGTTTGTTGCACAACCACATGGTCTCCCCTGTTTAAAAACGCCAACATCGCTGTGCTAATGGCAGCCATTCCACTACTTAGTATCATTCCTGCTTCGCAATGTTCCAGAGCGGCTACTTTTTTTCCCAATGCTTCCTGATTAGGCGTGTTAAAATAACGCGGATACCGTTTTACAGGCACATCTTCATAGGCATACGAACTGGATGGGAAAATGGGCGAAACGGCTCCTTTAAATTGCGTGTCTGTAATTTCACCGGCGTGCGTGCACAGGGTATTAATTCCTTGTTGTTTTAGCTTCATAATAAGTTGCTTTTTGAGAAGCAATTTACTACAAATTATTCAAAATTAATTTCTGTTACGTATCTCATTAAATTTATATCTTTACCAAATGAAAATTTTATTGAAAAACATAAAAGAACTCCTTCAAGTTAGAGAAACACCTCCTTCAAGAGTGTGTGGAAGCGATATGAAAACGCTTCCAACCCTAAAAAACGCTTGGTTACTTATTGAAAATGAAACAATTTCAGATTATGGAGAAATGCATAATTTTATTGAAATTGAAACCGATAAAATTATAGATTGTACCGGTAAAATAGTACTTCCGGCTTGGTGCGATTCGCATTCGCACTTGGTTTATGCCGGAAACAGAGAACAGGAATTTGTAGATAGAATTAAAGGGCTTTCTTATCAAGAAATTGCCGAACGAGGTGGTGGGATATTAAATTCGGCTAAAAAGCTTCAACAAACTTCTGAAGAAGATTTATTTATCCAATCTTCTCAACGTATCATGGAAGTGATGCAATTGGGTACCGGAGCAATTGAAATAAAAAGCGGCTACGGATTAACCACCGAAGCCGAATTAAAAATGCTACGTGTGGCAAAACGACTGGGAAAAGAATTTCCCATTACCATAAAAACAACCTTTCTTGGTGCTCATGCTGTTCCGGAAGAATATAAAAACAATAAAACCGGTTATTTGGATTTGGTATGTAACGAAATGCTTCCGTTGGTTGCTAAAGAAAACCTTACCGAATTTGTAGATATATTTTGCGAAACCGGATATTTTTCAGTTGCAGACACCAACAAACTTCTTTCCGAAGCGAAAAAATACAATTTAATTCCAAAAATACATGTAAACCAATTTACCGCTATCGGAGGTGTTAAAGCCGGAGTAGCACATCAAGCACTTAGCGTTGACCATTTGGAGGTTTTAACAGATGAAGATATTACAGCATTACAAAACAGCAAAACAATGCCGGTAGCGCTTCCCTCCTGTTCTTTTTTCTTGAGTATTCCGTACACTCCGGCTAGAAAACTTATCGATGCCGGACTGCCATTAGCCCTTGCTACCGACTACAATCCCGGCTCTACGCCTAGCGGAAATATGAATTTTGTGGTAGCTTCGGCTTGCATTAAAATGAAACTCACTCCCGAAGAAGCCATCAATGCAGCAACGATTAACGGTGCGTATGCAATGAATCTATCACAAACTCACGGAAGCATTACCAAAGGTAAATCTGCCAGTGTAATAATTACAAAAAAAATACCATCCTACGGTTTCTTGCCCTATGCATTTGGAAGTAATTTGATTGATACTGTTATTGTTAATGGTGAGTTAGTTTAATTTCTCCTCACTCCTCGATACGTTTTGCTTTGCAAACCACTCGGAATTCGATTGCTCATTGAGTATTCCGACCTTGCGGAGGAATGTATCGAAATGAACTCTCTTTCCCTCACTCCTCGATACGTTTTGCTTTGCAAACCACTCGGAGTTCGGTTGCTCATTGAGTATTCCGACCTTGCGGAGGAATGTATCGAAAGGAGATCTCTTTCCTTCACTCCTCGATACGTTTTGCTTTGCAA
>WFXA01000236.1 GCA_015490835.1 Flavobacteriaceae bacterium
AGGGATTGGTTCTGTATTTTCGGTTTGTATTCCTTACAAAACATTATCAAAAAAACCTCAAGACAGAAAAGAATATAAAAAGGAAGATTATCAAGGTATTTTAAACATTATTAAAGTATTAGTGGTTGACGACAGCGAGATAGATTTAATGATACTAACAAAGATACTATTAAAAGAACTCTATTTTAGTATCGATTTAGCCACCGGAGTACAACAAGCTCTAACCCGTGTTAAAGTAAATAAACCCGATGTAATTTTATTAGATCTTGTATTACAAGAAGAAGAAGGCTTTTTGCTTATCGAAAAATTACAAAGCAACAAAACCACGAAAAACATTCCTATTATTGCTATTACAGCTCGTGCATTACTGGAGGATGAAAAAAAATCGGAAGAGTTAGGTGTTTCAGAATTTATTACAAAACCCTACGATAAACACGAACTTATTACAAAAATAACTAGATTAGCAAGAAAAAAATAAATAGAATTATTTTCTGTTTAATAAATAACGGTAATCGTCCAAGTCTATCCCACCTTGAAAAATTTCGATAGAACGGTTAATTAATTTTTTTGCTTGTTCTTCGTTATAACCCAAACCAATAGCATATTTTTCAATTAATACCCGCTCTTCGTCATCAATTTCATCATCGGCAAAAATCATTTTAAACAAATCGTAAAATCGCTCTAATCGTTTTTCGGCAGAATTTGGAGGACTTATAGGAAATTGAGCAGGATTTTTCATTACTTTATCATACTCGTGGTCGGTAATGTCTAATCTTCGAGCAAATCTCTTAAGTAATTTATTTTCTTTAGAATCAATAATACCATCACTTAAAGCAATATTTGCTAAGGCTGCAAAATGACCTAAATTTCTAGAATGTTCACCACTTTGAAATAAATTTATAATAGACATAATTGTATGTTAATTTTCGGCAAATATAAAGTTTAATTTTTTTAATTCCTAAATCAAATAGTATCTTTGCCAACAATGAGCAAAACCGTGGTTTCTACACTATATAAAAAGTCTTCGCAGTTGCGAAAACTACAAGAAACCACTGCCCAATTACAAACAAAATCTACTCTTTCGGGCTTAGTAGGGTCGTCATTATCCTTAGTAATTTCGCAACTATTTCAACAAATCGACAAACCGTTTCTTGTTTTGTTGAATAACAAAGAAGAAGCAGCTTACTACCTAAACGATTTAGAACAATTGTTGGGCGATAAAAATGTGCTTTTTTATCCCAGTAGCTATCGCCGTCCTTACCAAATAGAAGAAACAAACAATGCCAACGTTTTGCTTCGTGCCGAAGTATTAAACCGAATAAACTCTCGAAAAAAACCGGCAATACTAATAAGTTATCCCGAAGCTCTTTTTGAAAAAGTAGTAACCCGAAAACAACTTGAAAAAAATACCCTTAAAATTGCAATAGGCGATAATTTATCTATCGATTTTGTAAACGAAGTATTGTTTGAATATCATTTTAATCGAGTAGATTTTGTTACCGAACCCGGCGAATTTTCAGTTCGTGGGGGAATTCTAGACGTATTTTCTTTTAGCAATGACCATCCATATCGAATCGAGTTTTTTGATGAAGAAGTAGAAAGCATTCGTACCTTTGATATAGAAACACAACTCTCGATAGAAACTCAAAAAAAGATTTCCGTAATTCCGAATATGGAAAATAAAATGATAGAGGAAATACGCGAGAGTTTTTTAAAATATATTGGCAAAAAAACTGTTGTTTTTATTAAAGACCCCGAAAATTTTACTGACACACTCGATAAACTTTTCAAAAAAGCACAAGAAACGTTTCAAAATACTGCTTCCGAAATATCCTTCGGTAAACCCGAAGAATTATTTTGTACTTCCGAGTTGCTCCATTCGGAAATAGCTAACTTTACCCGTGTTTTTATTCAAACTCATTCAAAAAATGAAAACGCAATAACTTTTCATACCACACCACACCCTTCTTTTAATAAACAATTTAATTTATTAATAAACAATTTAAACACCCAATCTCAAAAAGGATATACCAACTATATATTTTGTAGTAACGAGCAACAAGCAAAACGATTTACCGATATTTTTGAAGATATAGAGCAAGAGATTAAACAAGTTGAAATACTGGTTTTTCCGTTATATCAAGGTTTTATAGACCATGATTTAAAAATAACTTGCTATACCGACCACCAGATTTTTGAACGCTATCATAAGTTTCATATCAAAAACAGTTATGCTAAAAAGCAAGCGCTTACTTTAAAAGAACTTACCAATTTGGAAATAGGTGACTATGTTACGCACATCGATCACGGAATTGGAAAATTTGGAGGACTACAAAAAATTGACGTAAACGGAAAACAACAAGAAGCCATAAAACTTCTTTACGGCGAGCGTGATATTTTGTATTTGAGTATTCATTCGCTACATAAAATTACTAAGTACAACGGAAAAGACGGTGCCGTACCCAAACTTTACAAACTGGGAAGCGGCGCGTGGAAAAAACTAAAACAAAAAACAAAAAAACGGGTTAAACAAATTGCTTTTGACCTTATAAAACTCTATGCCAAACGCCGAAGCCAAAAAGGATTTGAATTTGCACCCGATTCGTATTTGCAATACGAACTCGAGTCTTCCTTTATGTTTGAAGACACCCCCGACCAAACCACCGCCACCGCCGATGTAAAACAAGATATGGAAAGCTCCAGACCTATGGATAGGTTAATTTGTGGCGACGTAGGGTTTGGTAAAACCGAAGTTGCAATACGGGCGGCTTTTAAAGCGGTTGACAATGGCAAGCAAGTTGCCGTTTTGGTGCCTACCACCATTTTAGCTTTTCAACATTTTAAAACCTTTACCGAACGACTCAAAGAAATGCCGGTAAAGGTAGATTACCTAAACCGTTTTAGAACCACCAAAGAACGAACAAAAGTACTGGAAGAACTAAAAGACGGAACGCTGGATATTGTTATTGGCACACACCAACTGGTAAGCAAAAGTGTGGTTTTTAAAGATTTAGGCTTATTAATTATCGACGAAGAACAAAAATTTGGTGTTTCGGTAAAAGATAAACTCAAGACCATTAAAGAAAATGTGGACACGCTTACCCTTACCGCCACACCCATCCCGCGTACGCTTCAGTTTAGCTTAATGGCGGCTCGGGATTTATCGATTATCACAACACCACCACCCAATCGTTATCCCATAGAAACACAAGTTATTCGCTTTTCGGAAGAACTCATTAGAGATGCCATACGATACGAAATTTCACGAGGCGGACAAGTATTTTTTGTACACAACCGAATAGAAAACATACAAGAAGTAGCCGGAATGTTACAACGGCTGCTTCCCGATGCCAAAATCGGAATAGGACACGGACAAATGGACGGTAAAAAACTCGAAAAACTAATGCTGCAATTTATGAACGGAGAGTTTGACGTACTGGTTTCTACTACCATTATCGAAAGCGGTCTCGATGTGCCCAATGCCAATACTATTTTCATAAACAATGCCAATAATTTTGGATTGGCAGACCTTCACCAAATGCGAGGGCGTGTAGGACGAAGCAATAAAAAAGCCTTTTGTTATTTTATCACACCGCCATTTTCGGCAATGACTAGCGATGCCCAAAAACGTATTACCGCACTACAACAACACAATGAGTTGGGTAGCGGTTTTAACATTGCGATGAAAGACCTCGAAATACGCGGAGCCGGTGATTTGCTGGGTGGTGAACAAAGCGGGTTTATTAACGAAATTGGTTTTGAAACCTACCAAAAAATTCTGCAAGAAGCCATTGACGAACTTAAAGAAAACGAGTTTAAAGAACTGTATGCAAACAAAGAAAACAACAACATTTTTGTAAAAGAAACCGTTATTGATACCGATTTTGAATTGCTTTTCCCCGACGATTACATTAACAACATAACCGAAAGATTAAACCTTTACAATAAATTAAGCACATTAAAAACTGAAGAAGAGTTACAACAATTTGAAAAAGAGCTCATCGATCGGTTTGGTGAACTTCCCATACCGGCTACAGACCTTCTGTACAGTGTTAGAGTAAAATGGGCTGCCATTACAATAGGTCTGGAACGCGTACTAATGAAACAGAATAAATTGATAGGATATTTTATAGCAGACCAAGAAAGCGAATTTTATAAAACCGAAGCATTTACAAACGTTTTACAATTTGCCCAACAACACCCAAAAGAAGTTACCATAAAAGAAAAAAACACCAAAAACGGTTTGCGATTAATTATTACTTTTGAAGAGATAACCACCGTTAAAAAAGCACTGGAAGTTTTAAAAAATATTACTTATAAATTTTGTTTTTGACAATGCTATATTTTAAACCAAATGCCAAATTACGGCGAGGAGGTTTCATTTTAAAAGATTTTGTTGTTATTTCGAAGAATTTATCCATAGAAATATATTCTTTTGTTATTTCTAGCGGATAAGCTAAAAATGTAAAAACAGTAATGTTTTTATAGCTCTTTTTAGTCAATGACACTCTTAAAAAATTAGATTCTTTAGCTTTAGGATTAATTTTAATACATTCTAAACCT
>WFXA01000237.1 GCA_015490835.1 Flavobacteriaceae bacterium
GCTTTAGTATTAAATACGTCAACTGCCCTATTGTTTTGATTTTAGAAGTTAGGCATCTTTGCTACATCAATAACTAATAAAAACTCTATAAATGAAAACACTTAAAAAATTTACTTATTCAGTAGTAATGATTTCCTTAATTACCTTTACATCTTGTAGTAAAAATAATGACAATAACGACAATAATAACAATAATGGAGGCGAAGAATATTTAACCGCTAAGATAGATGGAACTAATTATGAAGCTGCACAAAGTCCTGCTGTAATTGTTTCAGCAACTATTAGCAATGGTATTTTTGTGCTAACTGGAGGAAACAACAATGGAGATACCGTAAGAGCAACCATAAATGGTTACACAGGAACGGGAACTTATACAACCGGTGACAATATAAATAACACCAACTCTTTGTCGTATATTACTTTACCGGCAAACAGTTGGATGTCCACTTTTGATATTGGTTCAGGAACGTTAAACATTACTTTAGAAGACGGAGAATATGTAGAAGGAACCTTCTCTTTTGAAGGTTACAATGCTACAAATCAAACCACTAAAAATATTACTAACGGTAAATTTAGAGCCAAATTAGAATAGTACTGTAATGTTTTAAATTAAATCTCATTATTGAGGTTTTTACGTGGAGCCGAGAGAGAAACTTAAAAGTCATCTCTCGGTTTTTTAGTGAGACAGAAAATCTTTTGATTTTCGTAGTCAGTAAAATATAATTTCCTAAACCAACCAACCCAATGGAAATAAAACTATTTATACTAATTCTGGTTTTTATACTGCTTTTAATTTGGTTGTTTTTTAACCGAAGATTAAAAGCACAAAACAAAAATCATTCGCTTCAAGTTAACCAATTACAATATTGCATTAACACTCATAAATCGCAGGTAACTTTTAGAGATAAAAAGTTAAATAAGTATGATTTTTTGCGTTATAATTTATCAGAATCATTAGTGACGCAAGAAGAAATGAAATGTTTTGAGTATCTTACATAAATTTTTTATCATCAAATGAATATTTCTAAATTATTGGTGCTGGTTCTTTTACTAAGCAATCAATTTATTTTCTCGCAAAAAACTGTAAAAAATATAGACAGTTTATTGGTAGTATTAAAAAGCTCAAAACCCGACACTTCAAAAGTTATTTTATATCAAACTATTGCCGGTCATTATAATGTTACATCATTAGATAGTGCAAAACCCTTTGCAGAAAAAGGCTACCGCCTTGCAGAAAAACTAAATTATGATAAAGGCAAGTGGATGAATCTTAACACACTTGCAAATTACTTTGAAAGAAAAACACAGTATCCTGAAGCGTTGGCAATATACAATCAAGCATTAGATATTATAAAAAGGATCAACAGTACAAAAGGGTTTGCAGTAGTTTTAAATAATATAGGCACGATTCATATAAAAAAGGGAGAATACCAAGAAGCATTAACATTATTATTTGAAGCACTTAAAGCCGAAGAAAAATTAAATAATCAAAACGGAATTTCACAAGCCTATAATAACATTGGAGTCGTATATTATTACCTTCAAAATTTTGACAAAAGCACAGAATATTTAACAAAAGCACTTGAAACACAAGAAAAACTAGGGAATTATAATGGGCTTATTAACGGTTACAATAATATAGGAGCTATTAAAATATACCAAGAAAAATATAATGAAGCAATAAAATCTTACGAGAAAGCACTAAGAATTAGCACTAAGATAAAAGATAAAAAAAATGAATCTATTGAACTCGCTAATATTGGAATATGTTGGGTGAATTTAAAAAACTATAAAAAGGCAGAAGAATTTTATCAAAAATCAATTAGATTAAAAGATTCTATAGGAGATTTTGCAGGAAAATCCAGATCTTATATCAATTATGGAGAAGCTTTTTCTAAACAAAACAAATACGACAAAGCAATGGAATACCTAGAAAAAGGACTTGCTATTGCAGAGAGTAATAATTTAAAAAAAGAAAAAGAAACAGCTTTTTATCTCTTGTCTAAAGTTTATTCAAAGAAAAACGATTTTAAAAGCTCAAATGAATATTTAAAAAAATACATTTCGGTAAAAGATTCTATTTTAAATGAGGCTAAAACAAAAGCCATTACTGAAATGGAAACCAAATATCAAACCGAAAAAAAAGAAAAAGAAATCCTTGAACAACGTACACTTTTAGCCGAAAAAGAATTGCAAGTAAAACAAAAAAATTATTTGCTATATGCCTCTGTTGGCTTTGCATTAGTTCTTGGTTTAATAGGTTACTTGTTATACAACCAACAAAAATTAAAAAACAGCCAACTAAAAAAAGAGAACCAATTAAAAGTAGCACTGGCAAAAATCGAAACCCAAAACAAACTGCAAGAACAACGCTTACGTATTTCAAGAGATTTACACGATAATATCGGCGCACAACTTACCTTTATTATTTCAAGTATCGATAATCTTAAATACGGCTTTAAAGATATGGGTGAAAAATTAGCTAACAAACTAAGCGGAATTAGTCAGTTTACCGGACAAACCATTTATGAATTACGCGATACAATCTGGGCAATGAACAAAGAAAAAATAACCTTTGAAGATCTGCAAGCTCGTATTTCTAACTTCATTAATACCGCAAAAATGACTTCAAATACTGTTCAGTTTTCATTTACAATAAATCCGGAAGTAAATAAAAATCGTATTTTTACATCGTTAGAAGGAATGAACATCTACCGAATTATTCAAGAAGCAGTTAATAATGCCATCAAATATGCAAACGCTTCAACTATTTCGAAACGTGTTTATAAAAAAAATGACAAGTTGCAAATTGCCATATCAGATAACGGAAAAGGATTTGATGTGTCAAGTATTGAAATGGGTAACGGACTTCATAATATGAGGAAAAGAGCAAGAGATTGCAATGCGCAATTAGAAATTAATTCAGAAATAAAAAAAGGAACAACTATAACCATTAAATTTTAATAATTATGAAACAATTTATCACATTTTTAAGCATTGCATTATTTATTTCATGCTCCAATTATGGAGAAAAATTAACCTTCGACGGAACCGATGTTTTTTATAAAGAAGGAGCAACAAAAGAGCAAGCCCAAAAATTAGGAGAATACCTTAAAAAAAGTGGTTTTACAGACGGAACCGAAAAATCTGTACAGCTTGTAAAAAACAAAGAAAGCGGTAACCTAACCTTTAGAATGGTTGTGGCAAACGATTTTAAACAAGGAAAAGATATGGTTTTTAAAACCTTTGCCAAACAACTTTCAAAAAATGTATTTGGCGGAGAGCCATTAGATTTTGAGATTTGCGATAATACGTTTAAAACGGTAAAAACATTCAAATTTGAAAAACAAGATGAATTGGTTGAAAAGGATGGTGCATCCGTTTTTTATACAAATAACGTAACTAAAGAAGATGCTCAAAACTTGGCAAATTATCTTAAAACAAGCGGTTTCACAGATGGGACTCCTAAAACCATTCAGCTAGATAAAAAAGATGGAAATTACCTTTTTAGAATGGTAGTTAAAGAAGGAATAGAAAAAGATGATAAAAATGTAAATATTCTTAAACAATATGGCGATATGATATCTAAAAATGCCTTTAATGGTAAACCGGTTGTTGTGCATCTGTGTAACGATGAGCTGGAAACACTTCGTATAGCCAAATAAGGCAAATGCCTTATAGCATCTGCTTTGTTTTGTTGTATATTTGAAATATGTAATCAACCCACTTTACCATGATTCGTATTGCTATCGTTGATGATAACAGTTTTTTAATTTCGGCAATTAAAGAAAAACTTTCTTTTTTTGATGACGTACGAGTTAAACATACAGCTCTAAACGGAAGCGAGTTGCTTACAAAATTAGAAGATGACCATAATTTAGATGTTATTTTAATGGATATTGAAATGCCGGTACTTAACGGTATTGAAACCACGCAAATGGTAAAACAAAAATATCCACAATTAAAAATCATTATGCTCACGGCTTTTGATAATGATGAAAATATTTTTAATGCCATAAAAGCAGGAGCAGATGGTTATTTACTAAAGGAAATTAATCCGGAAGAATTGTACAACGGCTTAACCGAAACATTAAACGGAGGAGCCGCTATGAATCCTTCCATTGCGTTAAAAACATTAAAACTTCTTAGAAATCCTATAAATGTTACCAATAAGAAAGACAAAGAAGGTATTTCGCTGTCAAAAAGAGAAGTAGAAGTACTGGAGCAACTTAGTAAAGGGTTAAGTTATACCGTGATAGCCGATAATCTGTTTCTGTCACCCAGTACCGTACGTAAACATATCGAAAATATTTACAAAAAATTGCAAGTACACAGCAAAATTGAAGCCGTACAAAAAGCTAAAAATTATAATATTATCTAGCTCGTTTTCAAATCGCTTAAATTTGTATATTTGCATACCACATAAGCGGTTTGATTTATGAATAATCCCAATTTAAAATTAGGCGACAATCTGGCAATTGTTCGTACAAGACTTGCAAACGAACGTACTTTTTTAGCCTTTTTTAGATCCAGCGTATTTTTTTTAGGCACAGGAATCTCCATTCTAAAAATAAATCTTTTTAAAGATGTACTCTTTCTCGGATGGGCATTTATTATATTAGCTCCCATTATGTTTGTAATAGGTTTATACCGAATGTTTTTTGTAAAGAAGAATATTAAATCTATTATTGAGTACGCAACAAAACAAAATTAATTTTTACCCTACTATTTTTATGAAACACGTATTTTTATTTACACTAATTTTAAGCATTGGTTTTAATAGCATTGCACAATGTACCGGCGATTGTAAAAACGGAAAAGGAACCTACAAATGGAGCGATGGCGAACGATATGAAGGAACATTTAAAAACGGAAAATTTAATGGCGAAGGAACCTATTATTACAAAGATGGAGCAAAGTTTATCGGGACTTACTTAGACGGAAAAAAACACGGAGAAGGAGTATATATTAATGCAAGAGGAAAACGTTTTGAAGGTACTTGGAAAAACGGAAACAGAGTTGAAAAAACCAATAGTATTTACAAAGAGTGGCTTGTAGGAAAATGGGAAGGAAAAGGCTATCAGCAAGGACATAAAACGTGGCATGTAGTTCTTAATTATTCAAAAGATAACATCACAATTAGTTATCCCGATTTTCCTTGTAGCGGAAAGTGGGAATTTGACCAAGAAAATTCAAAGCAAATATTCTTTAATGAAATTATTGAAAAAGGAAAATCCAATTGCAAACCACCAACACGTATTGTAGTACAAAAATCGTATGACAAAATTTTGGGTGTTTATTTCTTTCAAGGGAAAAAACAAATAGCTTCGGCAAACTTGGTTAAACAGTAGCGTTTGTTAATCATTATAGTCGAAAAGTGAATATGTTGAAAGTAGAATAATAGTAATCCTAAACTACCAACTGTTGGCATACTGACTCTCTTACTGACGATTTTTTCGATTGATGATTTAGTTGTTGAGTGATGAGTTATTGAGTAAAAACTGCCAACTGCCCACTGCCAACTGCCCACTGCCCACTGAATACTGCCCACTGGTGATTAATGATTGGGAACTTAGAGTTTTTCTTTAAAAGTAAATGAAGAAAAAAATTATATCATAGAATGCGGAACAGAGTTACTATTATTTTACTACTTCCATTTAATACTGCATCCTACACTGGGTTTTTGAATTTTTCGTTGAGGATGATTACTTAAAATATAATCCAGAGCTTCTCGCAGATCTCTCCCGTTTACAGGGATGGTATTACCGGGACGCGATTCGTCTAATTGTCCATGGTAAACTAATTTTAAATCGCTATCGAAAACGTAAAAATCCGGAGTGCAGGCAGCTTCGTAAGCTTTTGCAACTTCCTGTGTTTCGTCAAAAAGATACGGGAAGGGATATTTGTTTTTAAAAGCCGTTTCGTACATGTTTTCCGGCGAATCTTCGGGATATTTATCAACATCGTTACTGTTTATAGCAATAAAACTAAAGCCTTGCACACTATAATCGTTGGCTGTTCTTACCAGCTCATCATTTACATGTTTTACAAAAGGACAGTGGTTACAAATAAACATAATAACAGTGCCTTTTTCGCCTTTTAAATCTTGAAGTGAGTAAGTATTACCGGAAACTACATCAGGAAGCGAAAAATTAGGAGCTTTTATACCCATTGGTAAATTATTGGAAGGAGTAACTGCCATACTTTATTTTTTTATATATTAGTGTGAAAAACCAACCGAAAGTTACAACTAATTTAGAAAACAATGAACAATTTATCTTGGGAAGATTTTGTAAAAGTAGAAATGCGTGTAGGAACAATTATACATGTTGAAACTTTTCCGGAAGCAAGAAATCCGTCGTTTAAATTACAAATAGATTTTGGAGAATCCATAGGAATAAAAAAAACCTCGGCGCAAATTACGCGTCTGTATTCACCTGATGTTTTATTGGGTAAACAAATTGTAGCGGTAGTTAATTTTCCGCCTAAACAAATAGCTAATTTTATGAGTGAATGTTTAGTGTTAGGTGCGGTTAATGAAGATGAAGTTACACTCCTTCAACCGGATGCCAAAGTAAAAAACGGACTTAAAATTTTATAAAAAAAAACCTGCAAAACAATACATCTTGCAGGTTAAAAAGGGTGTTCTTATTTCTTAGTGTGTGTTTATATACTCATTTAGTTCTTCAATAGAGTCTTCCCATTCAAAAGCTTGAGCAACTTTAAAATAGTTTCCGGTATCGTAAGTATAATCGTATGCAAATTTTGCAAATTCTAATTTTTTATCTTCCCAATCAAATAAATTTACAATATCTCTAACTTGGTCTGCAAACAAACAGTTGGCAGCAACCACTTGCTTTGCAATACTAAGTTTTGTGTCGTCCCAAGTTTTAGATTTTATGGTTTGTAATGCTTGTCTAAAATCGGCTTCACTCATAGGCCAAGGACAACCATAAGGTCCGTTGTAACCATCCATAATATAATGGTCATCTATTCCGCCTCCAACTGTTGTGGTGGTAGTTGTCGTTGTGGTTTCTGTGTAAACACCATTATTACCTGTGTTTACATTTACATCCATATTTACTCCTCCAACAGAGATACCTACCGATACGTTATCGGGATTTCCAACTCCGGAAGTAGTAGTGGTAGTTGTTGTTTGCGAAAACACAGGGTTAGGGTTATAAACTACAACTCTTCTGGTTTGGGTAGGAACGATTTCAGATAGGTGATCTACCATAGAAACGATTCGTAATTTCTTTTTTCCTTTTTTTTCAATTATTTTATAGGTAAGGCTATTTTCTCCTTCAGGTAAATAAAGCGTTTTGTCGATGTTTTTACTGTTTGGGTTTTCAAAAACAATTTTTAAACCGTATGCAGGAGCAGCCAGTCCGGTAATGGCAACATTGTTTTCGGCAAATTCGTGCTGTTGTACGTTGTTTAAAAATACGGTGAATCGCTCACCGTTATCCGAGTAAATTTCAATATTGTTGAAATAGGTTTGCGCGCTGGTTATGGTTGCGGTAAACAGTAAAGTAAATAGTAGTAATTTTTTCATAATTGTTAGTTTTAAGGAAGGTTTTTCAAAGAGTGTGCCAAAAGTAGATTACGCTATAAATTTAGATTTAATCTCGGGAGTAGGAATCATGCATTCTTGTTTTTTACCGTACCATTTGTATCGGTTTTTTGCTATAAAATCGTATGCAAAATTACGAATAAATTTTGGAACAATCATAAACCCAAATAGTATCGGGTAACCTCCGTTAAGATGTTTGGCTATGTGTAGTGCTGCAGATGATTTACTATAGAGTTTCTTGTTTTCTAAATACAAAATAGAGTCGGCTTGTGTTTTATCTTTCGGAAAAGAAGCTAAGGTTTTTTTAGCAAAGTCACTCTGTAAGGCTGCAAATTTAAAAACGTTTTTTTTGTCTTTTTTAATAATAAAATTTACCGAAGCATTGCAAAGATTACAAACTCCGTCGAAAAAAATGATGTTATTGTGTTTTGTGTTTATCATACTTTTTCCAGTTCGGTAATGGCAACTTGTGTGATAAATGTACCGTAATTTACTATTGCCTTGTTTTTCTCTATTTTTTCGAGTGTGCCTATTGCTCTTCCATCTTTCATTCGTACACTATCGCCAATCTTAGGTAAAACCAACGGCTTTTTTATAGCTTCTTTTTTACGTTTTACTTTTTCTTTTTTCTTTTTTTCTCTTATTACTTGTACTTTTTGTGTTACTTCTTTTTCAATGGCTTGTTTCTTGATTTTTTCTTTCTTTTTCTCTACGGGTTTTTTCTTTTTTAATTTGCTGTTTATAATTAAAGTTAGTTTAAAAAGTTCGTCTAATAATTGTTTTTTTCGTTTATTATAGAAAAAGGTTTCTGCAAGGCTTGTAACTTTTTTACCAATACTAATATACCGTTGGTTGTTATCGTACAATTCTTGGTAACTTTCTAATTTTTCTTGAATTTTAGTATTTATTTCCTCCAGTTGTTTGGTTTGTAGTTTTGCTTTTTCAGATGTTTTTTTTAGGTCTTCGGTGCTTTTTCTAAACTGAAAACGTTCTTTTTGCAAATTGGCAATACTCTTATCAAATCTAACCTTGCCCCGTTCAATCTTCTTTTTTGCTTTGTTAATCAGGCTGTACGGGATTCCGTTTTTTTGTGCTACTTCAAAAGTAAAAGAACTTCCAGCCTCACCTAATTGAAGCTGAAACATGGGTTCTAACGATTTTCGGTTAAACTGCATGTTGGCATTGGTAGCAAACGGTAATTCGCTTGCAAGTAGTTTTAGGTTGGTGTAATGGGTGGTGATAATACCAAATGCTTCTCGTTGATAAAATACTTCTAAAAATGTTTCTGCAAGTGCGCCTCCCAATTCGGGATCGCTTCCGGTTCCGAATTCGTCAATTAGAAATAATGTGTTTTTATTGCACTTTTTTAAAAACCTATTCATTGTTTTTAACCGATAGCTGTAGGTGCTTAAATGGTTTTCGATAGATTGATTGTCGCCAATATCGGTTAAGATTTTATTAAAAATAAAACATTCACTTTGTGCATCGACGGGTATTAACAAGCCGCTTTGCAACATTAGTTGTAGTAAACCTACGGTTTTTAAAGTAATGCTTTTTCCGCCTGCATTGGGACCCGAAATAACAATAATCCTATTTTCTTGATGAAGCGCAATGGTTTGCGGATAGGTTTTTTGTTTTCGCTTTTTATTTTCCAAAAGCAGTAGGGGATGGTAAGCATTTTTTAAAAACAATCGTCTTTGTGTAGAAATATTGGGAAGGTTTGCATTTATGGTAACAGCATATCGAGCTTTAGCCGAAAGTACATCGATATGAGTAAGGTAGTTTTGTTGGTTTTCAAGTAACGGAGCGTAGGGTCTTAGTAATTCTGTAAGTGATTTTAAAATGCGTTTAATTTCTTCCGCTTCTTCGTATAAAAGCGAACTTAACTCGTTGGTAAACTCGAGTGTTTCTTGTGGCTCTATATATACAATACTTCCTGTTTTTGAGCTACCTAAAACAGCTCCTTTTACTTTTTTACGGTGCATTGCTTTTACAGCAAGTACTCTTCGGTTTTCTACAATGGTTTCTTTAATATCGTCTAGGTAATCTTGCGACCCGTATATAGATAAAGCTTGTGAAAATGAAATTCCTATTTTTCCTTTAACACGAAGGAGTTCGCTTCTTATTTCCGAAAGTTTTTTGGAAGCGTTGTTTCGTATTTGTCCGTAATTATCAAATACTTCGTTTATGTTGTTTAGTAGAGAAGGAGTAGCTTCTGTTTGTTGCGAGAATTGGTTTAAATTGTTGTAGAATTCTTTATATTTATCGAAATATTTTTTTAATGCTACGACAGTTTCGATAATGGTTTTAATTTTTCTGAAACCGGAAATTTCTAAAATGCTATTTTCTATTTGAAACAGTACTAATTCTTTATTTATGGCATCAAAACCGTGATTGGGAATGGGATTGTCGGAATTTATCGAGACTTTAAATTCATAGGTGCGTTGAAGTTCGGGAAGGATATCTTTTGCATTTAAAAACGGAACAATTTTAAGAACCTTTTCTTTTCCGGTTTCTGTAATGGTATGATTTGCAATTTGGTTTAAAACCAATGGGAATTCAAGACTTTCTAGTGTTTTAATAGGAACAGAAATCATGGAGAAGAAGATTTAAATAAAAATCCTAATCCCATTTTTTTAAGCATCTTTTTTTCAAACTCCCAAAAAAATTTGAATTGCCCAAATAACCATCCGTAAGCTACTATTAACACTTGGTAAATAGGAAATATTAATATAATTCTTAGGGGTTTGTATAACCATATATTGGTAGTTTCTTGTGGTAATCCTATAAGTGTCATTACGGGTTTTGCAATAATCAGTGCCGTGTAACCGGTAATTGAAAAGACAAGGAGGATTATACCAAGCTGAAAGTTAGAGGTTATATTCCAGCGTTTTTTAAGTTTGCTAAACATAGTATAAAAATAAGTGTAAAGATAGGAATTTATCTTTGTTGGTAAGAAACTTCACAATTAAAAAATACTACTTTATTGCGGTGTTAGTTTTTGCTTGTATTTTTTCTGAAAATATTTTAAGTAATTATATAACAGGTAGTTTACCTCCAATCCGTAATGAATGGTGGGGTCGTAGTTTATTTCTTGTTCATACAATTGTTTTGAATATTTAGTATCCAGTACTCTTCTATTGTATTCGCCAACCCAAAGTCTGTTCCTGTTTTCTAAAAAGGTTATGCCATAATAGCCTCTTGGCGGTTGCGTAGCTAACCAGTTTTGAAAACCGGGTTCAATGATGATAATGTCGTATTCTAATTTATCATTTTTAAGATGTATTGTATCACTAACCACAGAGGAATTATCCTCTTGGTTTTTAATTAAAGGTTTTCCGGAATTGCAACTGTAGATAAATATTGCAAGGATTGATAGAAAAATAAATACGCTTTTCATTTTTTCTTTAAAATTACAAAAAAAAATTAGTAGTCATCATTATTTTAGCCAAAATTTAAGAAGGGACGGTGGTGTACTACTTTTTATAAAAAAGTTTTTAGCTTGTTTTTAAAATACGTTTTCTTTTTTCTGAGGTCGCAATTTGCGTCCTAAGTGTATTGTGCTTATGAAAAAACATCAGGTCATACGGGCTTATGCTAAGCCAAATTGAGGTGTTTGGTGATATGAAGATTGAACCGTTAAGATATTAAGATTTATTAAGAGATATTAAGTTTTTATTGTATTTTCTTAACTATTCTTAATATCTTAAAGGTAAATAAACAGAAGAAGTGCGCTTTTATGTTTACCTGTTTTTAGCCAATTTTGAGTCGTCTTTTTTGATAAATCAATCACCATATAAGGTACAACAAAGGTACAAATTTGTACCTAATAACGCAAAATAACACAAAAAATAAAATAAGTAATTAAAAAACAAAAAGCCTTTATTTGCAGGATTTATAATGGTTTATTGCAGGTTTTGTTGTTGTTTGTTTTGTGGTGGTTACTTTCCGATACAGAAATTCGCAAAAATATTTCCAAGAAGTTCATTGTTAGTAACTTCACCGGTTATTTCGCCCAGATAATACAACGCTTCTCTAATATCTATTGCCAATAAATCACCGGAAAGGTTGGTTTCTATTCCTTTTTGTATTTGTACGATAGCCGCTAAAGCTTTTTGCAACGAGTTGTAATGACGGCTGTTGGTTATAATGGTTTGGTTAGTACTGAGTTGTTTGAGTTCAACTAGGTTAATTAATTGTTGTTTTAAAACTTCTAATTGTATTTGTTTTTTAGCCGAGATAAAAAGGATGTTAAAACCTGCTTTTTGTAAGTTGGTTTTTTCGGTTTTGGTAAGAATATCTGATTTATTAGCAACAACCAAACGGCTTAATTCTTTAGGAAATTGAGACAAATCTTCTTCAACTTCATTTATATTGGTTTCTTTGGCATCGAATAAATAAATAAATACCGCCGATTTTTTTAATTCGGAAAGTGCTTTTTGAACGCCTATTTTTTCGATTTCGTCATTGGTTTTCCGCAGCCCTGCTGTATCGATAAATCGGAATTTAATTCCGTCAATAATAATTTCGTCTTCAATGGTATCGCGTGTCGTACCTGCAATGTTACTTACAATGGCTCTATCTTCGTTTAAAAGGCTGTTTAAAAGTGTAGATTTACCTGCATTGGGTCTGCCAATAATAGCAACGGGAACTCCGTTTTTTAAAACATTTCCGGTAGCAAAGGAGTCTAATAAAAATTTTATGGCATCTCGTATTTGAGAAACCAATTTTTTAAATTGTGTTTTATCGGCAAATTCTACATCTTCTTCTGCAAAATCAAGTTCGAGCTCTATAAGCGAAGCAAAATCGAGTAGTTTTTGACGCAGTTGTTTTATTTGTAAAGTAAAACCGCCACGCATTTGTTGTAAGGCTATTTGGTGCGAAGCCTTAGAGTCGCTAGCAATAAGATCGGCTACTGCTTCGGCTTGGCTTAAATCCATTTTTCCGTTAAGAAATGCTTGTAGTGTAAATTCACCCGGTTTTGCTACACGACATCCTTTTTTTATAAGTAGTTTAATAATTTCTTGTTGAATATAACTGCTTCCGTGGCAAGAAAATTCGACTACATTTTCGCCGGTGTACGAATGGGGTGTTTTAAAAACGGTAGCTAATACTTGGTCTATAATTGTTTTTCCATCTACAATATCGCCTAAATGTACGGTATGGGATTTTTGATGTTTTAATATTTTTCCTGAAACAGATTTAAAAACACTTGAAGCAATACCTATGGCATCTTTGCCCGAAATACGTATAACAGCAATGGCACCACTACCCGAAGGTGTTGCCAAAGCAACAATAGTATCTTTGTGAATCATTGCGATAGTCTGCTCTAAATATTAATTCCGATGGGAAGCAGGCATTTGTATTTTCTTCGGTTTTTGCGCATAAAAGCTGCAATTTCGGGGCTAGTAGGAACCAGATGAATGTTTCTTCTTTTTACCTCTTCAAATACAGCTTTGATAAAAATATCTCTAAAACCTTGCTCTTCTAAGTCTTGCGGCATATCGTATTTTGTCAAGAAGATTTTTCTTTCTTGAAGTGCATATTCAATGCGAGCCATGTTGTCTCCAATTTCCAGTTGAAATTGTCTTAAAAATTCGTTGTCGGTAATTTCTACATCTTCGATCATAGGGAGCGATTTTAATTGAAACTATATGTTTTCTAAATTAAAATAATACAATTTTTTT
This sequence comes from Flavobacteriaceae bacterium, assembly GCA_015490835.1. GTDB lineage: Bacteria > Bacteroidota > Bacteroidia > Flavobacteriales > Flavobacteriaceae > Marifrigoribacter. Next base: position 13,261 of record WFXA01000237.1, read on the forward strand.
CCAAAAACATATTATGTTTAGATTTAGGGTGTAAATTTACAAATTATTTTTGTATGCAAGATGCATTACATCGAAAAACGAAATGAAAATCAGTAAAATACCTATTTATTTTGTTCCGGGATTGGCAGCGGGAAAAGAAATTTTTAATCACCTTTCGCTTCCTCAAGACCGTTTTGATATAACGATAATAGAGTGGATTATCCCGTTTGAGAACGAGTCATTAACTCAGTATGCTCAACGTATGGCTGCCTTTGTTACTGCGCCTAACGCTGTTCTTGTAGGTGTCTCCTTTGGCGGTGTTGTTGCTCAAGAAATGAGTGCTTTTTTAAAATTACATAAACTAATTATTATATCTAGTGTTAAAACAAAATATGAAATGCCTAAACGTATGCATATTGTTTCAGCGTTGCGCTTGTATAAATTGCTTCCAATAGATTTTATTGTGAGTACTCCAGATTTAACAAAATTTGCCGTTGGACCAAAGTCCAAAAAAAGGTTACAACTTTATAACACCTATTTAACAATGCGTAATAAATATTATTTGCGCTGGGCTGTAAAGCAAATGCTTAGTTGGGATAGAGAGAAAGCTGTTAAAGGTATAAAACATATTCATGGAGACAAAGATGTTGTTTTTCCTCTAAAAAATATTAAACATAGCGAAATTATAAAACGAGGCACTCATGTAATGATACTTTTTAAAGCTGAAGCGGTTACACGTAAATTAATTGAAATTATTAATTCTTAATGTTTCATTGAAGCTGCAAGGGCTTCAACTAAATCTGCCTTTCTGTTTCTACTAAGAGGTAGTTGCTCGTTATCTAACTCAATAACCTTGCTGTTGTATCGTTCTACTTTTTCAATATTTACAATGTATGATTTATGAATTCTTAGAAAACGATCGCTGGGCAGCAGGGCTTCAAAAGCTTTCATGGTAGAAAGCACAACAAGTGCATCGTGTTCGGTTACGAGTTTTACATAATCGCCAAGCGCTTCAATATAGCGTAGGTCGTTTAAAAATACTTTTCGTTTTTTAAGATTACTTTTTACAAAAATAAATTCACCTTCATCAAAATTATCTTCGTTTTTAAGTTTGAAATTGGTAATGGCTTTATGTACGGCGTTTAAAAAACGATCTTTAGAGATGGGTTTTCTTAAATAATCTACCGCATCATAATCAAAAGCTTTAAAGGCATATTTGGTTTTTCCGGTGATAAAAATAACTTGAGGTTTGTCTTCTAAATCGTCTAACAAATCAAATCCGGAGAGAATAGGCATCTCTATATCCAAGAAAATTAAATCTACTTTTTGGTCGGCTAAACCTATTTTAGCCTCAATAGCATTATTATACTCTGCTACAAGGTTTAATGAAGGGTGATTTTCGATGAGTCTAACAATTGATAGTCTTTGCAGAGTGGAGTCATCAACAATGACACACTTAAGATTGAATTTATCCACGATTAATTTGTGTTTTAACTTGTACAAAAGTACAAAAAATCCGATGAATGACAATATTTTTTAACATTTGTTAAGTGAATTTTGCCAAGAATCTGTATTCTTTATTAAACCACTTTGTTGTTTTCAAATAAAGTATTACTTTTGCACGCTCTTGGCGAAATGCTAAGGAAATATAATAATTTAAAATAAAACAAATTTATGAATCATTATGAAACTGTTTTCATCTTGAATCCCGTTTTATCTGAAGAACAGATAAAGGAAACAGTTAAGAAATTTGAAGATATTCTTATTTCGAGAGATGCCAAGATGATCCACAAGGAAAATTGGGGGCTTAAAAAATTAGCTTACCCAATTCAAAACAAAAAAAGTGGCTTTTACCACTTATTTGAGTACACCGTAGCCGGTGATGCAATTAATAAACTCGAAGTAGAGTTTAGAAGAGACGAGCGTATTATGCGTTATTTAACTGTAAGCCTAGATAAACACGCAATCGCTTGGGCAGAAAAAAGAAGAAATCGTAATAAACAAAAAGCGTAATTATGGCATCTATTGAACAACAAGCAAAAGGAAAAAAAGACGGTGAAATAAGATACCTTACACCGCTTAATATCAACACTTCTAAAAAGAAGAAATACTGTAGATTTAAAAAATCCGGTATTAAATATATAGACTATAAAGACCCAGATTATTTATTGAATTTTGTAAACGAACAAGGTAAAATTTTACCAAGACGTCTTACAGGAACTTCTTTAAAATATCAAAGAAAAGTAGCTGTTGCCGTAAAAAGAGCACGTCATTTGGCTTTAATGCCTTATGTAGCCGATTTATTAAAATAAAAGTAGAAGCATTATGGAACTTATATTAAAAAAAGATGTAGAAAACCTTGGTTTTACAGACGATATTGTAACTGTAAAAAATGGATATGGTAGAAATTTTCTTATCCCGCAAGGATATGCCGTTTTAGCAACTCCTTCTACTAAAAAAGTATTGGCAGAAACCTTAAAACAACGCGCTTATAAAGAAAAGAAAATTGTAAAAGAAGCGCAAGCATTAGCCGATAAATTAGCTGCTTTAGAAATTAAAATTGCAGCTAAAACAGGGGAAGGAGATAAACTGTTTGGCTCTGTTTCTAACGCAAATATTGCAGATGCACTTGCCAAAGAAGGTATTGAGGTTGAAAAGAAATTTATTACTATTGCCGGAGGATTGGTAAAAAGAGCAGGGCAATACGAAGCAACTGTACGCTTCCATAGAGAAGTTATTTCAAATATTACCTTTGATGTAGTTGCCGAAAAAAAATAAATAGCAAAATTGCTGTACTAATCTAGCGTCCCGATACTTATTTTCGGGACGTTTTTTATTTTGGTTTATTGCAAAACCACAAATATGAAATACACAAGACTTACAAAAGAACAATTTGAAGAGTTGCATCAAGAGTTTGCCAACTTTCTAGCTTCTCAGTCAATTACGGCAGATGAATGGAAAAAAATTAAAACAGAAAAACCACACATAGCCGAAGATGAGTTAGATGTTTTTAGTGATTTAATTTGGGAAGGCGTATTAAAAAAAGTTCGGTTTTTAGAAAACAATTCGAGCAAGCAACTATCACTTTTTGAAATAAAAGATAATGAAATGAAGCTGTTGGTTGTAAAAACAAACAACTCTTCTATTGATTTAAGCACAAAAGAAGGAATGCTTTGGTTAGAAAACAATATCCTTTCAGATGAAGTAGAATTATTTACGGCATCAAAAAAAATTTCGGAAGACAGGAACAACGATATTTTTTTACTAATTAAACAAGGAGCAGTATTATCTGATGGAAAACTCTTTCAAGCATTTCAAAAAATACTTCCAAAAACCGGTTAACTGATTTTTATCATACAATACTTGTTTTTTGTTATTAACTTTGCGAAAAAGAGTGCTAAAAGCAAAAAATGGATACACTACACGATATAAATAACCGAGAAGATATTTCTAAACTCATGCATACTTTTTACGCCGAAATACGTAAAGATGCAGTTTTAGGTCCCATTTTTAACCCCATTATTAAAGATTGGGATAAACATCTTGAGTTACTTACCGATTTTTGGGAGACCAATCTTTTTTTTGTAAAAAAATACAAAGGAAACCCGTTGGAAGCCCATGTTCGAGCCGATAAATTTCATAACCAAACTATTAACGAAAAACATTTTGGACTTTGGTTAAATTTGTGGTTTAAAACTATCGATTCTTTATTTGAAGGCGAACGGGCACAACTGGCAAAAAATCGTGCTAGAAATATGAGTACCTTTATGAATCTTGAAATATTTAGAAGAAGAACACAAGAAAAAGAAAGTTAGTTCTCGCTGTCTAATTCCTTCATTACCTCTTCAACGTTGTCATAGCCAAAAATCGCGTGATCTTTATTCCAAATAACCGGAAACCTAATTTTTGTTTGTGCGTCTAACGTTGGTTCAATAAATACCATAAATTGCCTGTACAATGCTTGGTCTTTCTCAATATTCAAATCCCTGTATTGAATGCGCTTTGAGGTAAGAAGCGAAGTGAGTAAGTCGCATTTTGGGCAATTGTTTTTCGAAAAAATAACCACTCTGTTAGCAAGGGTTCGCTCTATATTGTTTGCTTTTTTGTTGACGGTAAATTGAAGCTCGGTTTTTCGTTCATTAACAATAAGTTCATAGGTATATTGATGCGGCACTCCGGTAAGTTCTATTAATGTAATCATTGGCGTTTTTGAAAGCGGAGGGAGGTCTTTTAATACCGGTTTAGAAGCACTTCTTCTGTAGCCTTCGGCATAAACCATTAAAAAAACGTTTAAAGTGTCTTGTGTTTTGTTTTCGGCGATAAGAACAACACGCTTACCGGTTTTCTTTTCAGAAATTAATACTTTTAAGTCTTGTGAAAAACCAAATTTTGAGGTAAAAACAAGAATAAAAAAAATAATTAGTTGCTTCATATATTTACAAATGTATTAAATAAGTACCTTTGTAGCATAAATTATGCCAATGAAACTTCAATTGCACAAACCTATTTGTTTTTTCGACTTAGAAACAACAGGAATTAATGTTACCAAAGACCGTATTGTTGAAATAGCTGTATTAAAGGTCTTTCCGAACGGAAATAAAGAATCGCATACTTGGCGGGTAAATCCCCAAATGCCCATTCCTAAAGAAGCCTCGGATGTACACGGTATTACCAACGAAATGGTAGCAAATGAACCTACTTTTAGTGAATTAGCACCAAAAATTTATGCGCTTATAAAAGATTCAGATTTAGGAGGATTTAATAGCAACCGTTTTGATATTCCACTTCTGGCAGAAGAAATGCTTAGAGCGGGAATGGATTTTGATTTAAAGAAAAATCTTGCGGTAGATGTGCAAACCATCTTTCATAAAAAAGAAAAGAGAACACTTGAGGCTGCCTACCGGTTTTATTGCGATAAAGAATTAAAAAATTCCCATAGCGCACTAGCCGATACCCAAGCTACTTTTGAAGTATTGCTCGCACAACTTGAAAAATATGACGATTTACAGACAGATGTAAAGTCGCTTGCCGAATTTAGTTCGCATCGTAGTTTTGCCGATTTTGCAGGGTTTATAGGTTATAATAAAAATGAAGAAGAAGTCTTTCTTTTCGGAAAACATAAAGGAGTAAAAGTAGAAGACGTGATGGAAAAAGAACCCGGTTATTTTGGTTGGATACTTAATGCCGATTTCCCGCTTTATACCAAAAAAGTTTTAACAGCAATTAAACTTAGAAAGTTGAATACAAAACAATAAGCGGTAGATGAAAATTATTTGCGTAGGAAGAAACTATTCCAAACATATCGAAGAACTAAACAATCAAAAACCGAAAGAACCGGTATTGTTTCTTAAACCGGACTCGGCAATTGTGCTAAAAAATCAACCCTTTGTCATTCCGCCGTTTTCTACTAATATCCAACACGAAGTTGAAATACTGGTAAAAATAAATAGAATCGGAAAGCATATTGATGCTAAATTTGCATATAAATATTATAACGAAATAGGATTGGGAATTGACTTTACCGCTCGCGATTTACAAAGTACATTAAAAGCAAAAGGATTACCTTGGGAAAAGGCAAAAGCATTTGACGGATCGGCAGTTATAGGAAAATTTTTACCTAAAAATTCGTTTGATGACCTAAATAATATTAATTTTATTCTGAAAAAGAATGACACGGTAGTACAAGAAGGGAATACGGCACAGCTTTTGTGGAAAATAGATGAGTTAATTGCCTACATCTCTACATTTTTTACACTTAAAATCGGAGATGTGATTTTTACCGGAACTCCCGCAGGAGTTGGAAAAGTAGAAACAAACGATGTATTGTCCGGTTTTATTGAAGAAAAACAACTTTTTAAAGTAAAAATTAAATAAATGGAACGAAATTATTCAATAGAAAAACTTTCTGAAATTGCAGGAGGTGACGAAGATTTTATGAAAGTTGTTGCACAAACTTTTCTAGAAGAAATCCCACAAGATTTGCAATCACTTCTCGAAGCAATAGAAAATAACAACAAAAAGCTCACCTACCAATTTGCACATAAAATGAAACCAAACTTGGAAATGTTTGGGATTGATGTATTAAAAGAAGTAAAGGCAATAGAATCTTGGACAAAAACCACCAAAAAAGTAAGCGATATAAGTGATCAAACCGAAAAAGTTTACCTTGTTTTAACTTCCGTTTTTGAAGAACTTAAAGCAGATTTTAATCTTTAAATGCAAGCTCAAATTATTACCATAGGCGATGAAATACTCATCGGGCAAATTGTTGATACAAATTCAGCCTTTATTGCAAAACAACTTACCAAAATAGGAGTAAAGGTTTACGAAATAACCTCGATACAAGACCAAGAAAAACATATTTTACACGCTTTAACCGAAGCCGAAAAAAAAGTACAATTAGTTATTGTTACCGGTGGATTAGGACCTACCAAAGATGATATAACAAAACAATCATTCTGCATTTTTTTTAACGATACGCTTATCGAAAACAAAAAACTGTATGAACATGTAAAACAGCTCTATAAAAAATATACAAACGGAGATTTGCTTCCCGAAAGTATGCACCAAGCCTTAGTGCCTTCTAAGGCTACAATTTTACAAAATAATTTGGGCACTTCGCCCGGCTTATGGATGGAGCAAAACAACACGGTTTTTGTATCTCTTCCCGGAGTTCCTTACGAAATGAAACAACTTATAAAAAAAGAGGTAATTCCGCGTATTGTAAAACGTTTTAACAGACCGTATATTTATCAAAAAACACTGCTCACTTACGGAAAAGGAGAAAGTGAAATAGCAAAGCAAATAGCAGACTGGGAAAACCAACTTCCCAAACAAATAAAATTAGCCTACTTACCATCACCGGGTAGAGTAAGGCTACGTCTTATGGCAACAGGCAAGGATGAAATTGTGATACGCAATCTTGTAGAAAAGCAAATAAAACAAGTAGCAGAACTACTAAAAGACAGTGTTGTAGGATATGAAGAAGACGCTAGTATTGAAGAGCTAATTGCAAAAAAATTAGTAGCTAATAGTCAATCGTTAAGTGTTATTGAAAGTTGTACCGGTGGCGAAATTGCCACCCAATTTACCCAACATGCCGGTGCATCTTCGTATTTTAAAGGAAGTATGGTGCCGTATAATTCGGCTTATAAAATTAAAGTATTGGGTATAGATAAAGAACTTATTGATAAATTCACCGTGGTTAGCAATGAGGTTGCACAAGAAATGGCTTTACGAGGACAACAACTTTTTGAAACCCATTATTGTATAGCCACTACAGGAGTTGCAGGACCGACCCAAGGTGAAACTCAAGATGAAGTGGGTACGGTATATATAGCACTTGCCACACCTACGGGTGTTTTTTCTAAAAAATTTAACTTCGGAAAACCCAGAGAACGCGTTATAAAACGAGGTGTTAATAAAGCACTGGAACTATTATTAAAAGAATTAAAATAATTTCATTTAAACCTTTGATTGCCACTTATTAAGCACATCAATAACAGTATCAACTTCTTTTTTGGTCATAACCGGACTCATAGGAAGACTTATCACTTCGTTATGTATGGCTTCGGTTATAGGGAAAGTTAGATTGTTGTATGTTGCTAAGGCTTCTTGTTTATGAGGCGGTATGGGGTAATGTATTAAATAACCAATTCCTTCTTTTTGTAAATATTCTAAAAACTCACTTCGTTGCGAGACTCTAATTACAAATAAATGAAATACGTGATTTTTACTTTTGTTATAAAACGGAAGTGTTATGTTAGGATTATTAATTTCTGCTAAATACCTAGTGGCAACAGCTCGTCTTTTTAAATTATCGGTATCCAGATGCATTAATTTAATACGTAAAAACGCAGCTTGAATTTCATCTAATCTAGAGTTAAAGCCTAGATACCGATTTACATATTTTTTGCTTTGACCGTAATTTCTTAATTGAGAAATTAGGGTTGCCAGATCGGCATCATTGGTGGTAACGGCACCTCCGTCTCCCAAAGCTCCCAAATTTTTGGTAGGATAAAAACTAAATCCGGCAGCGTCTCCCAAGTTTCCAGCTTTTTTTCCGTTTTTATCGATGGCTCCGTGAGCTTGGGCGGCATCTTCAATAACTAATAATTGATGTTGTTTTGCCAAGCTAAGGATTTCTTCCATAGGTGAAAGCTGCCCGTATAGATGTACCGGCATAATAGCTTTGGTTTTAGCAGTTATTTTTTGTTCTAAATGAGAAAGATTAAAGTTATAGGTTTTTGTTTCGGCTTCAACCAAAACGGGTGTTAATCCGGCTTGTTTAATGGCAAGAATAGTAGCGATGTAGGTATTTGAAGCTACCAAAACTTCATCTCCATCGTTTAATTTTCCAAGTATTTTATAGGCTTCAAGGATAAGCCGAAGTGCATCAAGACCGGTACCGGTTCCTACACAAAATTGTGTGCCGCAATAGGAAGCAAATTCTTTTTCAAATAGCGAGAGTTGCTCGCCTAAAATAGAATTTCCCGAATTTAAAAAGTGAGAAAATACCGTTTTAAATTCCTTTTCAAATCGCTGATTTATCTTTTTTACATCAATAAATTTAATCATATGCTAAGGAGTTAATCGGTGAGCGTGTTGTGTTTCTATTTCAAAAATCGTGTTGACACAGGTTCTGGCGCCAAAACCTTCTTTCCATTGTAACAATCCTTTATTGAGTTGTTTTCCGCCGGCTTCGGTTGAAATACCAAAATCAAAATAATGCTTATGTGTAAATTCTTTTTCAATTAAATAAGTAAATAAAAAATCCAACGTTCCCAATGTTTGTTTGTCATTTCCCGCCGAAATATATTGCACGTGTGCTGTGGTTTGGGTTTCAAAAATAGTTGCGCCGCCTTTGATGATTCCGTTGTGATAGACGTTAAATTGTCTAATGTTTTTAGGAAAACGTTTTGCCAAAAGGCTTATTTCTTCTACCGTGTGTACCGGATTTACTTGATGTTGCTGCTGTAAATTAGGAATAAGAATTTGATTCCAAAAGGCATTAAATTCAGGTTCTTCCTTAATAACCAATCCTTGTTTTTGTGCTTTTTTTGTTCCACGTTTTCGTAAATTGCTTAGCGGAAGTCGGGGAGCCGTAAGATCAATTACCGAAGAAAGCCCCATTTGAATAGTTTTTGCATCCAGTAAAAACATCAAATAATCTATTTCTTGAGCGGGAAGTGTAGCGTAATAATCGGGAAGTTTTTTTAAGATTAGAGAAGAAATTTGTTGAGTATGTAAATACTGCAATACGGTTTTAACAATAGATAAAACAGTAGAAAATTTTACTTCCGGACGCAATAAAAACCCGCCGTAACTCAATCCTTGGTGGGAATACATTGTTTCGCCCGAACGATTTGCGGGTAATAAAGAAACCAAGGTATCTTGGTCATAAATCAATAAGGATGCATCGGTAAATCGGTCATTATGATAGTCCATAAAATATCTATAAAACAGAAAAGTAGCATTTTTTGAGGCAGCTACAAAGGTATCCCATTGAGATTGTTTTTCGGGTGAGTATGGTACAACTTTTAGTGCGATGATTGTCGGGTTTAAAAAACAGCTTGTTTTACAAAGGTAAAACTAAAATTATTTATAATTTTATCGGGACTTTACGATCACTAATTTTAACCTTATTTTGAAAAACAAATTTACACTACCTAAACGCCTTAACTTAGAAAGTATTCTATTGGGAGTGGTATTTGTTTTTTCGTTTGTTTATTTAGTGGTTAAACCTGCCGTTTTTTCACCAGATTCGTACAGTTACCTCAGAGCAGACATGTACCGATTTCCCGGTTATGTTGCCTTTTTACGAATAAGTAAATTTGTTTTCGGCGAACAAATTTACCCTTATTTTGTGGTTGTTTTTCAAACTGCATTTGCATTGATAGCCGTTTACTTCTTATATAAAAAAGTGTCAGTTTTTTTGAAAATGAATCCTTTTTTTAAAACTGTTTTACTGGGTGTTCTTTTGCTTCCGTTTTTTTCAAGCCTTAATATTGCCAATGAAGTTTCTGCCGAAGCAATTTCGTATGGTTTGTATTTGTTTATTTGTAGCTATACCGTAATTTTTTTGTTTAAAAACCAATATAAAACGGTGTTTTATATAGCTATTGCTGTATTTTTACTTTCGTTAACACGCGGACAATTTATCATCATTCCTTGGATAATAGCCTTTTTGTTTGTGCTTAAAGAGCGAAAACAATTGTTTTTACGAAAAAACATCACCGCTTTATTAGTGCTGTTAACGCTTCCGTTTATTACAAAATTTGCCGATCGCACCTACCGAAAAATTTTCTTTAATGAGTTTGTAGAAACACCTTATAGTTTTGTAAACAGTGTAACGCTTCCGTTGTTTATTGCTTCCGAAAAAGATACACTACAACTTACAAATCCCGATACCAAGCAAATCTTTAAACACAGTTTAAAAACCATTGACAGCCTACAGTTGCGAAGTATTTATGCAGAAACCAATACCGAACAGTACAAACTGTTTCATGACAATTTCCCGAAAATTTGCAATCAAAACATACACGATTACGGAAAACATTATTTTTATAAACCCGAAGCTCCTCATCAAGGTACGGTGGAGATTGAAAAAACTTCGAAAGAATTGTTTTTTGTGCTGGTAAAAAACAATTTCACACAATGGATTTCACTATATTTTGAAGGAATGAAACACGGATTTAAATCGGTTTTTATATTAATTTTTGTTTTGGTTATGCTGCTTATTAGCGGCTGGAAAACGCTTATGCGGTTTGATTCACTTTGGGCAATGGTGTTTTTAGGAACTCTTTGCTTGCTGTCTAACAGTATGATTGTGGCATTGGCTTGCCATTCTATAGACCGGTATCTTTTTTACAATTGGTTTTTTATGGTCATTATAATTTATGCTATCTTTCAGCGCAGTAAATCTATAGTATGAAACCCGAACTTTCTGTTGTAATGCCTTGTTTAAATGAAGCCGAAACACTTGCCGTGTGTATCAAAAAAGCGCAATCTTTTTTTGAGAGAGAAGGTATAGCGGGTGAAGTGATTATCGCCGATAACGGAAGTACTGACGGTTCACAACAAATTGCAGATTCGTTAGGAGCCAAAGTGGTTACTGTCGAGCGCAAAGGTTACGGAAGCGCATTACAAGGTGGCATACAAGCAGCACAAGGAAAATTTGTGATTATGGGCGATGCAGATGATAGTTATGATTTTAGCAACTTAATGACCTATGTTACACAATTGAGAGCAGGCTATGATTTGGTGATGGGAAACCGATTTAAGGGTGGCGTAAAAAAAGGAGCAATGCCGTTTTTACACAAATATTTGGGTAATCCGGTGTTGTCTTTTTTAGGACGATTATTTTTTAAAACCAACATTAAAGATTTTCATTGCGGATTACGGGGTTTTAGCAAAGAGGCATATACCAAAATGGGATTAAAAACCACTGGAATGGAGTTTGCCTCAGAAATGGTGGTAAAAGCCAGCTTGTTAAACCTGAAAATCACCGAAGTTCCCACTGTATTATCGCCGGATGGAAGAACCCGACCACCACATCTTAATACGTGGCGGGACGGATGGCGACATTTACGTTTTTTGCTGTTATATAGTCCTACGTGGTTGTTTCTATTTCCGGGAATGGTTCTTATGGTTGTCGGACTGATTATTTCCGGAGTGTTGCTTGCAAATCCGGTTACCATTAACGGAATTACATTTGATGTACACACACTGTTGTTTAGCGCAGGAAGTGTATTGGTAGGATTTCAATTCTTATTGTTTTACGGTTTAACTAAAGTGTATACGGTAGAAAACGAGCTGCTTCCTAAACCCGAAAAATACGATCGTTGGTTTTCGGCTTTTAATTTAGAAAAAGGGCTAATAATTGGAGCATTGATGGTTTTGGTAGGTATTGGGTTATCTTTTTATGCTTATTTTGGATGGAGACACATTAACTACGGTGATATAACCAATTCACAAACCTTTAGAGTGGTAATTCCGGCAGTAACGGCTATTTTATTAGGTGTTCAAACCATCTTGTTTAGTTTGTTTTTTAGTGTTTTAGGTTTGAAAAAATAAGCTGATTTTTATTCTTTTCTTTCAAATACTTTCTTTCCACTATCATCAATGTATTGGTATAATCCTCGTGGCGCACCTCTGTAAATAATGATGTAGCTTCCGTCATCTTGAAGATGGGTTAGGTATTTTTTATTTTCAGAAAGGTACGAAAATGAGACCCGAAAAACATTTACCGATGTTTTTAAGTTTTTATTGTTGTTCTGAAAAGTTGAATCAACTCCTCTAATGGTAAATAAATTACTAAAAACAGAGCGTATTTTATTTTTGTCATCTGTTTTTATAGCAGTTTCTTGAGCATATTTAAGCCCTACATAACTTCCGTTATCTACCATTATAACACAAATGGCTCTTGGGTCATTTTTATTTATATAATGCTTTTGTAAACAGCAAGAGTTTTATCTGCAAACATATTGGTTGTGAAAAAGTCTATAAATTTTTTATAGGAGCGAGTTTTAAATTTTTCTTGTAGCTGCTTGTCGTTAAGAAGTGTAACCAAATTTTTTGCAAGACATTTGGCATCTGCAACATTACAAATAAATCCGTTTTCACCATTATTGATTACTTCGGGAAGAACGCCCACATTTGTAGAAACCACCGGAACTTTATAACAAAAAGCTTCTAAAACTGAGGTGGGTCCGCCTTCTCTTTCTGATGTAAGGATAAAAGCATCAAACTGCGGTAAAAACATCGAAGCATTTTCAACAAATCCAGTAAAGGTTAAGTATTGCTCAATGTTTAATAATTTTGCCTTTTCTTTTAATTCTTCTGTAAGCGACGTAAAAGAGCCTATCTGAACAACGTGTAGATTTTTAAAATTTAGTGTGTTTACTACAATAGAAATTGTTTTTAATAGGGTAAATAAATCTTTTGCATTGGTATGATTGGCAATATTACCTACTATAAAAACATCATCAGGAAGGTTATATTTTTTTGTTATGTTTTCCACATCGGCAACATGTAAACGCTTCACGGCATCGTAAATGACAACTAATTTATGAACATTTTTTTTCTTTATAACCAGTTCTTTCATCTGGTTTTTCACTTGGTTTGACACACAAATAATTTTATTTATTCCTTTATAATTATATTTAAACTTGCTTAACCAGCTCATAGATCTTCCCATTCCTTTTTTTGAAAAAACAGTAGGTGTTTTGAAACGGTGTAGCAAATCTGAAATTGTATAAACGGTTAACGAATCGCTTGTATGTAAATGAATGATATCAGGTTTTTCTTCTAAAATAATGGTTTTTAGGTAATTGTAGTTTTTTAATTTATTCAACTTAATATCTCTACAGACAATAAAAGGAATATTATTGACAGAACAATAATTGTGTAAAGGAGTGTTTCCTACACCAAAAACAACATTGTTAATGCCTTTTTTACTAATTTCTCTGACTAATTCTGCTAATTGCTGTTCATTTCCACCCCAACTTCTCGCACCGGAAACATGTAAAACCTTCATTTTTTTTATTTTTTACAAATATAGACAAAGTAAGCATCTTTATTTTCGTGACTTTTACCAAAAATAACATAATTAAGTAAATAGTTAGAAGCATAACAGCTATTTGTATGAGATAACTAAAAAAAAAAAATTATTTTACTTTATTAAATACTACATTTCCACTATCATCAATGTATTGGTATATTCCTCGTGGCGCACCTCTGTAAATAATGATGTAGCTTCCGTCATCTTGAAGGTGGGTTAGGTATTTTTTATTTTCGGAAAGGTACGAAAATAAGACCCGAAAAACATTAACCGATGTTTTTAGATTTTTGTTGTATTCTTGAAAAGTTGTATCGACTCCTTTAATAGCAAACAGGTTGCTAAAAATACTGTATATTTTATCTCTGTTTTGCGTTTTTGTTTGTGCTTCTTTTGTAGAAGCCATTCCAATATATCCTCCATGGTCTGCCATAATAATTACAATAGCATTGGGGTCGGTTTTATTTATAGTTGAAATAATTTCGGTAAGTCTTTGATTAGATGTTTGTAGTTTTTTTAACCAAATTTCTTTTTCACCGGCTATTCCTTTCGAATCGGTAAAGGAGTTTGAAATATGGGCAGGTTTTAAAATTTGAATAAAGAAAAATCTAGGGGCATTTTCACTTTTGTTAAACACCTTTTTAAAATCTTTAACAACATCTCTTTTATAATTTGTTCCTTTAGAAATAATAGGAATATCTTTTACAGAAAAATTGGCGTAATCGTAACCTATTTTCGGAAAATTCATTAAAAAGTAAGGAGACTCGGTTAAGAAATAGGTTTTATAACCATTGTTTTTAAAAACACTCAAGGTTGTATTGTTTGAAATGATGACGCTTCTCCCGTCCATACCTTCTTCATCACTCATAGCTTTGTTGTAGTAATGATGCTTCATCATAAAAACAGAACTATTTGAAGGTAGGGTTGAAGCATAATTGCTTCTAAAGTCGGGATAGAAGGTAAATTTATTTTGCTTCAAAAAGTTTTCAAATTTGCTATTGTTAATCTTATAATACCCTTTTATTAGCTCAGAAGTATTTACATATCCGTCCGGTTGAATAAAATATACATTGGGCTTTTTCTTAAATTGTACTGAAGCAATATCGTCGGGTTGTTTTTTCCATTCTTTAGAAAAAGATTGTTGTTTAATTAGAGTAGGGATTAATGTAAAGAGCCCTAAAAATGCCAAAATAAATTGAAAAATTACAATTTTTGAACTGTGTTTATAAAAAAGCAAAGCAATAATTATTGCTATACTACCTGTGAGTACAATATACCAAATTGAAATTCCTGCATAAATACAAACTAATAGTAAGGTTAAAAACACCCATACATTTAAAAATGGGAAAAGGTATTTTTTAAATTTTTTTAGAAATAAAAGATTAAAAAATACCGAAGCAATCCAAAAACCGGCAATAGGAATCAACAAAAAAACGGAAGCAAAAAACAATAAATGCTTATATGATTTTACCAATGCATAATTGTTTGAATAATAAAAAAACACCGGATACAAACCGGCTGCTAAACCGTAAAAAACCGGTTTTAGTTTACCCGAAAGTAATTTGTTTATGCTACTGGTAAAACTCATTTTATTTTTTTAAAAATAACTTCTTTCTTATCATCAATTACCCGATTAATTTTTTTTGAAAAATACCCATCAATAAGTAAGTTGTAACTCGAATTATCTTCAACAGATGGTAACAAAGTCTCGTCCTTACTTAACACCGAAAATAAGATCTTAAAAACATTTACATTAGAAGTTAGATTTCTGTCTTGATTAGCATTTAGATAACCGTTCCATTTAATGGCAGCCAGATTCCCGAAAATAGATTTTATTTTACTTTTGTTTTTGGTCTGAAACATTTCGTTATAACTTTCCATTCCTACCCAGCCACCGTGGTCTGCCAGAACTATAACAATGGCATTCGGATCGTTTTCAGAAATAAAAGTGAGTATGTTTTTTAACCATAGATTCACCTCTTCAATTTTGGCGAGGTATTCTTCTCGTTCGCGCTCTTTTCGGTTATTCCTATCACCCGTAAAATGAACGTGGTGAGGTAGTAATTTTTCGATAAAAAAGAATCTGGGCTTAGTTGTTCTCTCTTTAAATGCTTTTTTAAAATCCATAAAAACATCGGTTCTGTTTTCTCCGCCTCTGCTAAAATAAGGAAGGTCTTTTATATCAATATTTGTATAATCGTACCGTTGTTTGCAACGATTTTGTTGAAAATAATCATCCTGAACAATCATGTAGGTTTTGTATCCGTTATTTTTAAAAGTGGAAAGTACCGGATTGTTTCCGCAAATAACCTCACGTGCACGAGGCATTTCTAAATCGGGAAATGTCATATTAAAAAACAAATGTTGCTTCATTAAAAACATCGAAGCGTTAGAGGGTAAACTTGCCGGATAATTACTTCTAAAATCGGGATATAATGTAAAATTTTGCGCTTCCAACCAGTTGTAAAAATTGTTTTTATATCGATATAAAGAATCTTCCATAACCGATTTTGAAACATAGCCGTCCGGTTGTATCATATACACATTGGGTGTGTTTTTAAAGGTAATGGCTTTAACCTTATTGAATGTTTTAATTTGCTTATCTGCTTTTAAATTGTCTGTTATTTTTATTCCTAATTTAAATAAAGGGAGTACACTAATAATTAAAACTAACAACAGAATTTTTTTATACGTGTGCGAAAGTTTAAAAGAGAGCAAACCACTTAGTAATAAAACAACAGTTAAAAACTTTTTCTTTATTAATAGTGTGGAAGCATAAGAAGCAAAAAAAGCCGTAAGAAAGACGATAAGGATAAATAAGAGTTGGTTTTTATGTTTTTTTAGAAGTGGAATTTTTTTTGAAAAAAGATAAAACAAAAGAAAAATTACTATCGGAATACCTATATAAAAAGCGGCAAAAAACAAAAAATGTTCGGTAGAGTTTAGCGCAAAATAATTATTGGAGGTATAAAACAAAAAGGGGTATAACCCACAAATCAATCCGATTAAAATAGGATTGGAAAGCGACAAAAAGTTCTTTTTTCCTTCGTTTGCAGGCATAGCGATATTCCTTTGCGTTTTATGTGTTTCAAAGCTACTATAATTTTAGGAAAAAAAGATGCCGGATGGTGGGATTTATGTTTGTATCAGTTTTCAGTTGGCAGTTTTCAGTTGGCAGTTTTCAGTTGGCAGTTTTCAGTTGGCAGTTTTCAGTTGGCAGTATTCAGTAGGCAATATTCAGTTTCACTCATCAACTCACCAACTCACCAATAAAAATCACTCTACCCATTCGGTGATAAAAAGGTTGGTGTCATGTCCGCCTCCATTGTTTCGGTTGGATGAAAAAATTAAATATTTACCATCATTCGAAAAAACGGGAAAAGCATCAAATGTTTCACTATGCGTAACGCGTTCAAGGTTTTTTCCATCAATATCAATCATATACAAATTAAATGGGAATCCTCTTTCTGCTTCAAAATTTGAAGAAAATAACACACGTTTTCCGTCGGGTAAGAAAAACGGACTCCAATTGGCATTGCCCAAATGGGTTATTTGTTTTAAGTCGCTACCGTCGGCGTTACAAATAAATAATTCCATGTTGGTGGGTTCTACCAGTCCTTCGGCAAGTAAATCTTTGTATTTTTTAATTTCTTCTTTTGTTTTGGGACGTGACGATCTAAAAATTAGTTTCGTTCCGTCCGGAGAGAAAAAGGCACCTCCGTCGTATCCCAGCTCGTTGGTAATTTGTTTTACATCACTTCCGTCTATATTCATGGTATATAATTCCAGGTCTCCGCTTCGGGTGGAGGTAAAGACAATTTTATCACCTTTTGGCGAAACGGTTGCTTCGGCATCATATCCGGGTTCGTTGGTAAGTTGTGCTGTGATATTTCCTTCCAAATCAGCTACAAAAATATCGAAACTATCATATACGGGCCATACATACCTGCCTTCTTTTCGAAGCGGAACTTCGGGACAATTTTCATCTACCAAATGAGTAGAGGCATAAACAAAATGTTTGTTGTCCGGTAAAAAATAGGCGCAAGTGGTACGACCTTTTCCGGTGCTAATCATTGGCGGTTTATTGTCTTTAAAAGTATCGGTGGCATTCATTAAAAACATTTGGTCGCAATTTACGCCCCAGGCTTTATTATTGGATTGAAAAACCAGTTGTTTATCATCAAAACTCCAGTAGGCTTCAGCATTATCACCGCCAAAAGTAACTTGACGCATATTTTTAAAATGTTTTTCCTCGGGAAAAATTAGCGGATTTTTGGTATGGGTTGTAATTTCTTTATCGGTTGATCCGGCTTCTTTCTTTTGCGAAGTTTCTTCTTTGCAAGAAATTAAATTTATAAATAAAAATAAAAATAGGAAATATCTCATGATTAATGTAATTTTGCGCAAAAATAACGAAACAATAACGATTAAAAAACCTTTGATTTATTGAATAAATAACGAATTTTAAAAAAAAAATAACGATGAAAGCATTTCCACTACTATTCGCACTTATCTTGTTAATTTCCTGTAAAACCGAAACTCCGGTTAAAACCGTAACGATGAAAGATGATGTCTATTTTTTATCAGATGACAAACTGCAAGGAAGAGAAACAGGCACTCCATCCGAAAGAGAAGCAGCCAATTATATTGCCAAACGCTATAAAGAATTGGGATTGCAACCTGCCGGAACCAAAGAATATTTACAACCTTTTACCTTTAAACCAAAAACAAATCCGCACGGAAAAGCACAATTTGTAGAAACCCAACAAGATAGTACCATTACCGGTGTAAATGTGGTTGGTTTTTTAGATAATAAAGCAGAAAATACCATCATTATTGGGGCTCATTTTGACCATTTAGGTTATGGAATAGAAGGTACGCTTCATCGAGGAGAAGATAACGCCATTCATAATGGAGCCGATGATAACGCCAGTGGTGTGGCAATGATGTTACATCTTGCCGAGAAGTTAAAAGGAAAAAATAAACACAATAACTACTTGTTTATTTCTTTCTCCGGTGAAGAAATGGGGCTTTTAGGCTCTAATTATTTTGCTAAAAACGCTACTATAGACCTTGATAAAGTAAATTATATGCTAAATATGGATATGGTAGGAAGGCTAAAACAAGACAGTACGCTTGCCGTTTACGGTGTAGGAACTTCTCCAATGTTTAGTCAAGTGGTAAGTGCCAATAACAAAGACTTTAAGATTATTAAAAAAGAATCCGGTGTAGGTCCCAGCGACCATACTTCATTCTACTTGGCTGATGTTCCGGTATTGCATTTTTTTACAGGACAACATGAAGATTATCACAAACCTACAGATGATGCTGATAAATTAAATTATGAAGGAATGGAAAAAGTAGCCAACTATATTTTGGCAATCATTACAGATCTGGATGATAACGGGAAAATGGCTTTTAGAAAAACAAAAAACGAAAGTGAAAATAACCCAAAATTTAAAGTAACCTTGGGTGTTGTACCGGATTATATGTATGATAAAGCCGGAATGAAAATAGACGGTGTTACCGATGGAAAACCCGCTCAAGTAGCCGGAATGAAAAAAGGGGATATTGTGATGAAAGTAGGCGATCTGGAAATCGTAGATATGATGAGTTATATGAAAGCACTCTCCAATTTTGAAAAAGGACAAAAAACAAAAGTTGTGGTTATTCGAGATGGCAAAGAAGTTACTCTGGATGTAGTCTGGTAAGATAAAATACGTATTACGATTTTAAGCCGAAGGATATTACGTTCTTCGGCTTTTTTATTTCTTCTTCCTAATATAAATAATTAGTAAGTTTGTGAACTAATAAAATTTTTTTGAAACTACATAGATTTATTAAAAATAACCTGTTGTTAAAAATGACCTCTCTAAATTCGGGAGTTATTTTAGTTAGGCTTTTTATTGGATTTTTTATTCAACGCGAATTAACCCAGTTGTTACCAAGCGGTGACTATGCCAAGGTAGGTTCTTTACGAAATTTGATGCAAATACTTACATCAATTACTTCGTTAGGCATTTTTAACGGGATAGTAAAATATGTTTCCGAACATAAAGAGGATAAACAACAATTACAAAAGTTATTTTCAACAGCCTTTGTTTTTACACTTTTTGCCAGTCTTACCACATTTTTTGTGCTGTTCTTTTTTTCGGATGCGATTAGTGATTTTTTCTTCTTTTCAAAAGAGTATGCTTTTATCATAAAAATTATTGCTGTAATGGCTCCTTTTATAGCCGTTCAACGGGTGTTTAACGGAGTGGTAAATGGTTTGTCTAAGTATAAAAGTTTTTCAAAAATTGAGTTAACCGCCTATTTGTTTTCAGCCGTACTCACACTTTTTGGGTTATATAAATACAATCTGGAAGGAGTACTAATTGCTATTGCTATTATTCCCTTAGTGCAAGTGTTGGTTATGTTAGTAATCTTTATAAAAGTGTTACGGGAATATGTACAGTTTTCTAAATTAAAATTTGCAACACCGCTTGCAAAAAGTTTATTGGCTTTTTCGTTAATGTCTTTTGTTTCAACTATTTTATTAAATTTTTTAGAAACCGATATTAGAGGAATGATAGCCGATAAAATAGGAAATTCCGATGCGGATATATGGACGGCAATAACCATTCTATCAAAAAATTATATGGTTTTTTCCGGTGCTATTTTTACCCTTTATGTGATTCCAAAATTCAGTACTATTTATTCAAAAAAAGAATTTGTAAGGGAGGTAAAAAACATCTATAAAACTCTTTTGCCATTATTTGCAATTGGAATGTTGTTAATTTACTTTTTCAGACAATTATTTATCAATTATATTTTTGTTGATTACCAAGGAATGAATCCGTTGTTTAAATGGCAACTATCCGGAGATTTTATTCGGTTGGTAGCCTTGGTGTTGGCACATCAATTTTTTGCTAAAAAAATGGTGAGAAACTTTATTTTTACAGAGATTCTTTCACTTACTTTGTTTTATTTATTTGCTAATTATTTAAGCGGGATTTATGGTGTAGAAGGCGTAGTAATGGCACATTTTTTTAGATATATTATTTACTTACTTGTGGTGGTTTTTTTAGTAAATAGGTATTTTTCAAAATCTGATAAAAATTAGCGTTAGTTGTTTTTCCAACTATCAAGATACCGTTTTGCGATTTGTTTAAAATCATGATGTTTTTCAATAAACAATCGCGCATTAGTACCTATTTGCGTTATTAACTCTGGATTTTTAATGAGTTTTTCCAGCTCATTTGCAATTTTTTGAGCATTTGGAAGCGCATTAATGGCAACGGGAAAATCTAAGTTGTAAAATTTCTCAAACTCTTTTTCGGCTCCTGTAAAAACTACTTTCCCTTTTGCCATAGCTTCAAGTGCATTGTAGCCTTGATCGTAAGAGAGAACTTGGTCAAGAACAATATGAGCTTGATTATAGCGATGTATATATTGATTATACGGAAGATTTTCTGCGACAACAACAGTTACTTTTTCAGAATATTTTTTGTTAATGATTTGTAATGCTTCTTCAAAAAAACGAATCCCTTTGCTGTGGTAGTTGCTTCGGTTGATGCCTAAAAAAATAACAATCTTATCGGTCACGGGATTTTCAATATACCTGATTTTTGAAAGATTTACAGGGTTTGGAACCATTCCTATATAGTTGGGTTTACCAATTAACGGAAGATGGTAATCAATGTCTGAAGCGATTATTCCATCAACCTTATTTACTACCCAATGATGCAATTCTTTAAATGGTTGCGTACTGTATTTTAGAGCAAAATCAATTTGTTTTTTTTGGATTTTTCCCGAAAAATAATCTTCAAAAATAGAATATTTTAATTTTTTTTCTAAAGCATACTTTACATTGGTATAATCGGCACCGCAAGAAAGTAAAAACAATTTTTTATTGTGTTGTTTGAGAAAAGAAATAATCTCTTTCTCGGCTTTTGGAGAAATGCCAAACGGGCTTTCGTTTATAAGTTGCACCACGTCAAAATCGGTAAATTTCTCTTTTTGGTTAAAAAATTGTTTTCGAACAGAAACCGAAGAAATATTAATTCCGGAAAGTTTGTAAATTCCAACCAATACTTTTCTGAAAAAACCGGTTACATATTTTTTTTTTAATAAGACATCTGCCGGAAAATTTTTAAAATCATCACCGGTTGAAACCAAAGTTACTTGATGCCCCAATGCTTTTAAACCTTCTTGTAACGAATTATGTAGCCGGCTGTATTCTCCTACTAAAAGTATCTTCATAAATTGCCTATCTTTGACCTTGTAAACCTACTAAAAAATACCCGTTTTTTATGCAAATACCACCTGCAAAAAAGAAATTAACTGTTTGTTTGGTTACTATTTCGTTAAATAAAGGCGGTGCAGAACGCTCTTGTGCTATTCTTTCTCAGCTATTGCATAATTTGGGTTATCAAGTGTATATTGTAACATTAAACTCGGGAGTAGATTATTCTTTTTCCGGTGCGTTATTTAATTTAGGTGAACATAAACCCAAAGTTGATACGTTGTTGAGCAGGGTAAAAAGGTTTAGCCGTTTGAGAAGATTTTTGGTGGAAAAAAAAGTGGATATCATTATCGATCATCGTTCAAAAAACAACTATTACCGTGAGTTGTTTTATGCAAAATACTTGTATAAAGGATTAAATAAAATATATGTAATTCATAGTTCAAATTTAACTCAATACGTAACTAATAAACCCAAAAAATTTAGTGCTCATTGTTTGAGGAAGACTCGGTTGGTAACAGTTTCAAAGCAGATTGAAAATGATCTTATCAAAAAATACGGAATAACTCAAGTTGCCACCATTCATAATTGTTTTTTACCCGAATGGAAGGCTGAAAACGAACAGATACCCAAAGAATTACAAGATAAAATCTATCTGTTATCTTACGGAAGAATTGATGATGATATAAAGGATTTTATATTTCTTATAAATTCGTTTAAAAAATCAATGCTTTGGCAGAAAAACATTTTTTTGGTACTAATGGGAGAAGGAAAAGATAAGAAGATGCTTCAACAATATGCCAAAAAACAATCTTTAGAGAATTCGATTATTTTCTTACCCTTTGTAAAAAAACCGTTTTCTATTATAAAGAGCGCTAAAATAGTAACGCTTACCAGCCGGTATGAAGGATTTCCAATGGTGTTGGTAGAATCTCTTTCGGTTGGAACTCCGGTTGTTTCGCTTGATATTGTTTCCGGTCCGGCTGAAATAATAAAACACAAGGAGAACGGCTTGTTAATTAAAGAAAGAAATGTATCTTTATTTGCCGAAGCATTGCAGACTATGTTCACGAATGATGCGTTGTATAATCATGTAAAAACCAATACCGAAAAGTCTGTTAGTGAATTTTCGGCGACATCCATTTCAGAAAAATGGAATAATTTATTGCAAAAATGAATGAAATTAATATTGTAGAAATACCTAAAATAACAGACCCCGACGGACGCGGAAATCTCTCGGTAATTGAAAAAAACACACTTCCTTTTGAAGTAAAAAGAGTGTATTATTTATATGATATTCCCGGAGGAGAAACACGTGGCGCACACGCTCATAAACAACTCCAACAATGTCTAATAGCTTTAAGCGGTAGTTTTGACGTAAAATTGGATAACGGAAAAACCCGACAAACCATCACCCTAAATAGACCCGATAGAGGGTTGTTAATTCCCAACGGAATTTGGCGAGAGTTGGTTAATTTTTCTTCCGGATCGGTGTGTTTGTCGTTGGTTAGCGATGTCTATGATGAGAATGATTATATACGCGATTATCAAGAATTTTTATCACTTAAAAGAAGTTAGTCGAACTCCTTTTTTCTCTAATACGTTTTGTGTTTTTAATAATACTTTCAATATAGATTTTGGCAGTTTAAGTAAAAGGCGTTGTTTGGAGGTAAGATTTTTTAAATCAATTTTTTTATAATAATTTGTGAAAGAAGCTCTGTCACCGGCAAGTTTGTGTTGTATAGCGAATGAAAACCGGTTTAAATCGAGGTATTTTTTTAAATTGGGATTATTTTTTGCTTGACTCTCATATTTATCAAGATTCATAAATACCCTGTTTAAGGTAGGCGTATGTGAAATACGATTGCTACCGTCAAGATTGTGTCTAGCTGAAACCCGATTAATAAAAACCGGTGGAGAAATAAGGGCAGCTCTAAGCCATAAATCGGTATCTTCTCCGGCTCCGTTGGTGATGGTATAATCAAATCCTTTTAGTTTTAAAAAAAAATCTTTGCGCATACAAACCGCAGATGTCCAAGCCAAGCAATCTACCAAACTATTCTCAAA
This sequence comes from Flavobacteriaceae bacterium, assembly GCA_015490835.1. GTDB lineage: Bacteria > Bacteroidota > Bacteroidia > Flavobacteriales > Flavobacteriaceae > Marifrigoribacter. Next base: position 37,092 of record WFXA01000237.1, read on the forward strand.
ATAATTAGGAACAATACCCGTCCATCCATTTTCTTTCTTAGTAACAGTAGATTGCATAGAGGTTGTAAACGAATGCCTCCGTTTTTTTTCGTAAGCAGTTAAAAACCAATTGCTTTCAGGAAATTTATTAATTAATAAATTAATGTCTTCCAAATGGTTGGGATACCAATAATCGTCAGCATCTAAAAAAGCAATGTAAGAAGATTGAGCTTTTTCAACACCAAAATTACGAGCTTTTGAAACGCCTTCATTCTTTTTTGTGTATTGTTTTATTCTGTCATCTTTTATTGTGTTAACAACTTCGGCACTTTTATCTGTAGAGCCATCGTTTACTATAATAATTTCAAAATCTGTAAAGGTTTGCGAAAGAACACTTTGTAAGGTATTTAAAATATCTTTTTCTTTATTGTAAAGCGGTATGATAACAGAAAACTCAGGCATTTTTCTTTAATTTTACATAATAAGATAAACGGTACAGGTCAAATAAAAAAATAGAAGGGTTTTTTGAGCAACTAATTTTTTTAATTAGTGGTAAAAAAGGAGTGATTACAAATTGAAAAACACCACTTAACTTTAAATAATTTAGTTGTAAGTAAGTTTTTTGAAGTCTGCTCACATTGGGTTTTATGAGTTTGTTTTTTTCTAAAGTTATCGTAGTTTTTACGGCATTTAGAGACTTGGTTAAAAAAATATCGTTATCTTCTAAACCTAAGTGAATCACAGGATTATCAATGTGTAAAATAACTGTTTCTCTTTTCTTTAAACAGTTTTGAAATAGAATATCCATTCCGTAATAATTGCTAAGTAAACGAGTATTAATCTCTATAAAAATGTTTTTCTTAATAAAGAAACAACCGGAATTAATAGTTTGATAAGGTTTTCTTTTTCTATTACTAACAGCTATATTTTCTCTTCTTCTGCCATATTTCCATCTAAGTATTTTAACTTTTTCAGGTTTGTTTTCTTGATACGTGATACCACCAAATAGCACATCTGTGTTTTTTTTAATTTCTTTTACATAACGAGAAATAAAATCGTTGTTTTTTGGTAATACATCTGCGTCTAAAAATAATAACCAATTGTGGTTAGCTCTAGTGGCAAGATTTTGTCTTGTTTTTGTGCGACCTAAATTGCTTTTGTTTTCAAAATAAAAACAATGTGGTAAGGTTTCGGTTTTTTTGTTTTTTAATTTAATCTGTTGGTCTGAAGAGGCATCATCACAAATCATTATTTCAAAATCAATACCCGTATCTGTAGCTTGTTTGTGAAGTAAACTAACTAGTTTGGTAATATCATAATTATATGTAGGAATTAATATTGAAACCATAAATTGGTTGCTAATTTACAATTATCAAGCTAATTTTAGTATATTTAGCTTGAAAATACATTGCGATGAAAAGATTGTTTTTTATTCTGTTATTTCTTCTTTTGGTTTCTGCCCTTGAGGCTCAAGAATATTCGTGGTTTTACATAAGAGCTAAAGACTCTTTGTTACAACCTCGGTTTAAAAGGCAAGACAGTATTTTAATTTACCAAGGAAATAATAATTATTTTAAAAAAATATTTTCCCGATACCGAATTTACGAGTTTAAAAAAACTGCAAGAAATGCTGAAAAAAAATATTTAAACCGAACTTTTTTTGTAGTATCCAATTCCGATACCTTATTAAAAGATTTGCTGAATATTCCCGATTCGCCCTTTATTTCGGGCGAAATAATTCCGGAAGCCGAAAAAGAAATATACGAACCTAACGATTACGGAATAACTAGCACTATAGGCGAAAACATAGGCTTACCGGTTTATTTAGATTATTACGACGTGTTGGGTGTACCGCACGCATGGTATTATACTACCGGCAGAAGAGAAACCATTATAGGCATTTCAGACGGTAGTGTAGACACTACCGATATAGAATTTAAAGGAAAAACCAAAGTTATTAGAAAGTCACACCTTGCCAACGGTCATGGCATATCGGTTTCGGCAACAGCAGCTGCACAAGGCGATAACGGCTATGGTTTTGCGGGCATCTGCTTTGATTGTAGCATTTACGGTACTTCTTACGGATATTTTCAAAATTTAGAAACTTTGGTTGAACTTTCTAATCTTGGGGCTAGCGTAATAAATTGCAGTTGGGGTATAGCCAAACCTTACGAAACCGCACAAGAAGAAATTTATAAAATAGCAAAAAATAAAACCGTAACAGTAGCCATTGCTCACAACAAAAAATGGATTAAAACCAAAAACAAAGGCAAATTGTTTTACTATCCGGCTTCGTACGATAAAGTTATCTCGGTGGCAACGGTTATGCATCGTCATGAAAAGCCGTTAGATAATATTCTTGTTCAAGAAACCAACGGAAAATACTATGCTTCAAATATTCGAGGTTATTTGGGTAGAAATTTAGGCTTTAAAAACAATGATACTTTAGACCAACCGTTTATTTATCCTGTAGCTTTGCGAACTTTAAATCCTGCAGTAGATATTTTAGGACCCGGAGTAGGATTAGTTCGTTATGGAGAATACGTATTACGTAATAAAATAAATTACAGTGCGTATGGTGCAACTTCGGGAATAGCACCATTAGTAACAGGAACAGTTGGTTTAATGAAATCGCTTCAACCTTGTATAACTGTTGATGAGGTAGATGCTATTATTAAACTTACTTCTATGAATATAGATGCTATTGAAGCCAATAAACCGTATTTTGGTTATTATGGTGCCGGAATGCTTCAAACAGGTAATGCAGTTGAGTTGGTTTATAAATTAGCAACGCCTTCTGAAACTGCCTATATCCAAAATCAAAAATTTAAACGTTGGGTTTTTCCCATTAAAGCCGTTTCAGAAAAAGTAATTATTCAAAATCAAGTTTTTGAAGATGATGCGGTACTTACTCTTACAGCCAAAAATCAAATTATAATAAGGAAGAATACTGTTTTAAAACCCAATAAAACGGGAAAAATTCAATTAAAGATAGACGCTGATTTACAACCTTCTTGCGAATTGTATCTCAGAGACGGATTTCCAAACAATAAGTATTACTTTCCTGAAAATAATTAGTTTCTTACAATAGTTTGTTTTCTATCGGGACCTACCGATACAATTTTAATAGGTACTCTTAATTCGTTTTCTAAAAATTGTATATAATGGTTTAATGCAACCGGAAGTTGCGAAGCGTCTGTCATTTGAGTTAAATCATCTTTCCAACCCGGAAGTTCGGTATAAACGGGAGAAACATTTTCCGTGTCAATATTGTAAGGGAAATGAGTAATCGTTTTTCCTTTAAATGTATAGGCGGTACATACCTTTATTTTATCGAAACCGCTTAACACATCACTTTTCATCATCATTAATTGGGTTACGCCATTTATTTGCACAGTGTATTTTAATGCTACTAAATCTAACCAACCACATCTTCTGGGGCGACCGGTTGTTGCACCAAACTCATTTCCTATACGAGCCATTGTCTCACCATAGCTGTCAAACAATTCGGTGGGAAAAGGACCGCTTCCAACACGAGTTGTATAGGCTTTAAAAATGCCATAAACTTGGTTTATTTTTCCCGGAGCCACACCCAATCCGGTACAAGCACCGGCTGCAGTAGTGTTAGATGAGGTTACGTAGGGATAGGTTCCAAAATCGATATCAAGTAATGAGCCTTGTGCGCCTTCAGCTAAGATTGTTTTTCCTTCTGTTTGAACTTGGTGAAAATATTCTTCGCTATCTATAAAAATTAATTGTTTTAAAGTTTTTATTGCATCAAAAAATTCGGTTTCTAATTCTTTTAAATTGTAGTCGATTTTAGAATCAAAAAAGTCTATCATTTTAACATGCTTGGTAGCGAGCGCGTGGTATTTTTCTTTCCAATTAGTGAATTCTAAATCACCTACTCTAATTCCGTTTCTACCGGTTTTATCCATATATGTGGGACCAATGCCTTTTAGGGTTGAACCTATTTTGGCTTTTCCTTTTGCCGCCTCAGATGCAGCATCTAACAGCCTGTGTGTGGGGAGTATTAAATGTGCTTTGCGCGAAATAAGTAACTTGCTTTTTATGTCTAAATTAAAGGGAGCAAGTTTATCTAATTCTTTTTTAAAAATAACGGGGTCTATGACAACACCATTACCTACAACATTGATTGCATTTTCATGAAAAATACCGCTGGGTATGGTATGAAGCACGTGTTTTATACCGTCAAACTCAAGAGTGTGTCCGGCGTTAGGACCTCCTTGAAACCGAGCAATGATGTCATAATTTTTGGTTAAAACATCAACAATTTTTCCTTTGCCTTCGTCTCCCCATTGGAGACCTAGTAGTAAATCTACCGCCATATTATTTTTTGGATTTTTTATTTCCGTAGAAATATAGAGAGTGGTTAATTATTTCGATGTCAAAAACTTCTTCAATGGTTTTTTTTATATTTTCGATTCTAGGGTCACAAAATTCAATAACTTCTCCGTTAGAGAGTATAACATGGTCGTGTTGTTTATCAAAGTAGCATTTTTCATAAAATGCTTGATTTTGCCCAAATTGATGTTTTCTTACAAGACCGCATTCTAGTAATAATTCGATGGTATTATAGAGTGTTGCACGGCTCACCCGATATTTTTTATTTTTCATGTTGATATACAAAGATTCTATATCAAAATGCTCGTTTGAGTTGTAAACTTCTTGGAGTATGGCGTACCGCTCGGGGGTTTTACGATGCCCTTTTTTTTCTAAAAAAGCTGTAAAAACGTCTTTTACTATTTCTTGATTATCGGGTTTAGGGTTGGTTTCCATAACGTTGGCAAATGTAACTATTTTAAACTCGAGTTACTTTATCTATTCCGTTTATTTTTTTAATGTTTTTCACAAGGTTATCAAGAATGCTTTTGTTTTTTACCTGAACCGTAATTTTTCCTGTAAAAACTCCGTCATCACTATCAAAGTGTACACTTTTCATATTAATACCTAAATTATTTGAAATTATTTTGGTTACCTCGTTTACCAGTCCGATGGTATCTATTCCGGTAATTGTTAAATTGGCTTTAAAGTCTATTTGGCTGGAGTCTATCCATTTTGCTTTTAAAATTCTATAACTGTAATTACTCTGTAATTGTACTGCGTTAGGACAGTTTTTTTTGTGTACTTTAATACCTTCAGATACTGTTAAAAATCCAAAAACATCATCACCGGGAATTGGATTACAACATTGTGCCATTTTATAGTCCAGTTTTTCTTCTTCTTTTCCAAAAACCAGCTGGTCATATTTTTGGGTTAGTTCTTCTTTGTTTAGTTCGGGAGGAGGTGATTTTTTTCTAATACGGGATTTTAAAAACTTTAAGAAGGCATTGTTTCTGGTAGTGGCAAAGTCTTTTAATTGTTGGTTGTCTATACTTCCGCTTCCTACTCTATAAAATAAATCTAAGCTTGTTTTTAATTTAAAAAAAATAACCAGCTGATTGATGGTTTTTTCATCTAGTGTAATTTTTAATGATTTTAGTTTTCTGGCTAAGATAACTTTTCCTTCGTTGGCAATTAGTTTTTGTTCTTCTTTAAGCGATGATTTTATTTTAGATAGTGCTCTTCCTGTAGTGGCATAGTCTAACCAATTTGCATTTGGTTTAGCTTTTTCTGATGTTATGATTTCAACTTGATCACCACTTTTAAGTATGTGACTTAATGGTACTAATTTTCCGTTAACTCGAGTACCTCTTGTATGTAAGCCTACTTCGGTATGTACGTGAAAAGCAAAATCTAATGCTGTGGATCCTTTTGGTAGTGAGTACAAATCTCCTTTAGGAGAAAAGACAAAAATTTCTTTAGCGTAGAGGTTTAGTTTAAATTGTTTTACAAAATCTACTGCATTAATATCCGGATTTTCAAGAGATTCTTGAAGTTTTGCCAGCCAAGTATCTAAGGAATTATCGTCTTTTTCTTTGGTTTTATATTTGTAGTGTGCAGCATATCCTTTTTCGGCGATTTCGTTCATTCGTTCGCTACGAATTTGTACTTCTACCCAACGACCTTTAGGACCCATAACAGTTATGTGTAAGGCTTCATATCCTGTAGATTTTGGAGAAGAAATCCAATCTCGTAATCGGGTTGGGTTAGGGGTAAAGTGGTCGGTTACGATAGAGTAAATTTTCCACGCGAGAAATTTTTCGTTTTTTTCTGTGCCTTTATAAATAATTCGAATTGCAAATTTATCGTATACTTCTTCAAAAGTAACATTTTGCGCAAGCATTTTTCTGCGTATCGAAAATATTGATTTGGGTCTTCCTTTTATGTCGTATTCTATTTTTTCTTCGTCTAATGATTTTTTGATGATTTCTGAAAATGAAGCAATGTAGGCATCTTGTTCTTCTTTGCTTTCTTTTATTTTTTTTAGTATGTCATTGTAAACTTCGGGTTCTGTGTATTTTAGCCCTAAGTCTTCAAGTTCGGTTTTAATATTATAAAGCCCAATACGATGTGCAAGCGGTGCGTAAATATACAGTGTTTCTGAAGCTATTTTTGCTTGTTTATGAACCGGCATAGCATCCATCGTTTGCATATTATGCAATCGATCGGCAATTTTTATAATAATTACACGAATGTCTTCGTGTAGCGTAAGAAGTAATTTCCTGAAATTTTCGGCTTGATGAGACACATCTTTATCTGAAGAGAGGTGCTTAATTTTTGTTAATCCATCTACAATTCGTGCAACGGTTTCACCAAATAATCGCTCGATATCGGTTACGGTGTACTCCGTGTCTTCAACTACATCGTGTAACAGTGCAGCGGCAATTGAAGTGGCATCTAACCCAATTTCTGAAGCAACAATTTTAGCTACTGCAATAGGATGAAAAATATATGCTTCTCCCGATTTTCTGCGTTGATCTTTATGTGCATCAACAGCAACATCAAAAGCACTTCGAATTAACTTTTTATCTTTTGGAGATAGGGTTTGGTAGCTAATACGGAGTAATTCCTTATACTGTTTTGCAATTTCTTTTTTCTCTACTTCAATGGCTTCTTCAGTCATAATATAAAACTACAACATTGTTTTTAAAGAAACAACTAAAATTTATGTGCAATTTATTTTTTTGTAAAATATTTGGTCAATAGTGTTTAGTTGGCAGTCTTCAGTAGGCAGTCTTCAGTAGGCAGTCTTCAGTAGGCAGTTATCAGTAGGCAGTATGCAGTATTCAGTTGGCAGTGGGCGGTCATCAGTAGGCAGTCATCAGTAGGCAGTCATCAGTAGGCAGTCATCAGTAGGCAGTCATCAGTAGGCAGTCTTCAGTAGGCAGTTATCAGTAGGCAGTATGCAGTATTCAGTTGGCAGTGGGCGGTCTTTAGTGATTCGTGAGTAGTCAATCGAATTAATCTTCCCTTTTGGTATTCTCGATACTTTCAACAAGTTGAAAATCTACCTGTTGGCAGACAGGCTCGAACACCTTTTGATTTCAGGTTAAAGAAATGTTCATCAAATCATCAATCCTCAATCCTCAATCGAATAAATCGTTAGTTTTGTTTTAATTTTTTTATTCGTTGTAAAAGTGTTGGATGCGAATAATGAACAAATACATACCAAGGATGGGGTGTTAAGTTACTTAAATTGTTTTTACTCAATTTTTTAAGAGCTGAAATCATCGGTTCTTCTCCAAAAGTTCTTTTGGCAAAAGCGTCAGCTTGGTATTCAAATTTCCTTGAAAGATAGTTCACAATTAACCCTGTAATTTCTGAAATCGGGGTATATAAAATACCAAAAACCAAGAGTCCTATGTGAAAAGAAGGTGTGGAAATATGTAATGCTTTCGATAACAAGGGGTTTCCTATAAAAAGAGATAATAACCAAAGTGTAAAACCCGTTAGTAAAGTAGATAGGATAAGGTTAATGATGACATGATTTTTTTTATAATGTCCAACTTCATGAGCCAAAACAGCAACCACTTCGTCTTCGGTTAAATCATTAATAAGCGTGTCGTATAACGTTATTCTTTTTTGTTTTCCAAATCCCGAAAAGTAAGCGTTGGCTTTGGTGCTTCTTTTTGAACCGTTTATAATAAAAATAGTAGAAAGTGCAAACCCTACTTTGTTTGCATATTGTGTGATTTTTTCTTTTAAACTTCCTTCAGCTAATGGTATTTGCTTGTTAAAAAGGGGTACAATAAGTTTTGAATAAAAAAAGGTGATAAAAAGAGTGAAAATTGAAATAATTCCCCAAGCATATAACCAAAAATTACTTCCGGAAAGTTGATAAAACCATAATATAGCTGAAAGAATACTTCCTCCCAGAACCAGAAATAAGAGCCAGCCTTTAAGTTTGTCTAATACAAATGTTTTTAAGGTCGTTTTATTAAAACCGAATTTTTCTTCGATAACAAAAGTATGATAATACTGAAAAGGCAATGTAAGTAAATCATTTGCCAAAAAAATTAGACCGAAAAAAAGTAGGGAAATTAAAATTTCGTTGTTTGTAAAACTTCTCACAAAAGTATCTGTTAAAGCAAAACCATCAAGAAAGAAAAAGAAAAGTATTGCAATCATAGAGAGTGTTGAGGTAATAAGACCGAATTTAAAATTCGCTTTTTGGTAAGCAATCGATTTGTTATACTCGTCTTGGTTATACACATCTGCAACTTCATCGGGAAGTTTTTGTGTTCTGTTTTTAAAGTTAAGATAATCTAAAAACGTGTCGAATAGAAAATTAAAGATGAGAATACCTATTATAAGGTAAAAAAAAGTTTGGGGATTCATAGATTAAAATTACGTTGTCTTTTGGCTTCAAAAATAAGAATTCCTGCTGCAACCGAAACATTTAACGAATCGATTTTCCCTTGCATGGGTATGTGTATGTTTTTAGTGCTTTCTGTTCGCCAAGTTTCAGAAAGTCCTGTCGCTTCTGTACCTACCACAATGGCAGAAGGCTTAGTGAAATCACAAGTTTGGTATGGGATAGACTTCTGTAAAATAGCACTATAAATAGCTATGTTTTTTTTCTTTAAATAATCAATAATAGTCTGTGTTGTACCGGTTGCAATAGGAACAGAAAATAAACACCCTACGCTACTTCGTATTATATTTGGGTTGTATAGGTCTGTTTTGGGGTTGGCAATGAGTACCGCATTGAGTTTTGCGGCATCGGCTGTGCGTAAAAGGGCTCCTATATTTCCCGGTTTTTCGGGTGCTTCTGCAACAAGTACTAACGGATTTTTTGTAGTAAATTTTAATGAATTTAAATCATTTTTTTTCGTTTTTAAAATAGCTAGTATTCCTTCGGTGGAACCTCTGTAAGCAATTTTTTTGTAAACCTGTTTTGTAATTTGTATAAAACTTATTTTTTCAATTATTCCCAACTCATTTAGTTTGCTTTCCGGAAAAATTTCAGGACAAAATAGTAAATCAACTATCTGAAAATTAGCTTCTATTGCTAATTTAATCTCTTTAAAACCTTCAACAACAAAGCGTTCTTTTTTTCTTCGCTCTTTCGATTTTTCTTGAAGTAAAACAATGGATTTTATGGTTGAATTAGTAGTACTTGTAATAACTTTTGCCATATTGCAAAGTTAAACTTTTAATAAAAAACTTTACCTTTGTTTTTCATAAAAAAATATAATCATGAAAACACTACTACTTTTTTTAGCATTTGGTTTAACGTTAACTTTTCAATCTTGTAAAAACACGCCAACAATAAAAAATAAGGATAATCAAACTGTTACAGCTACCCAGAAAGAAGTTGTAAAACAAGAAAAAACATATTTAAACACACCAAAAGAGTTTTATGATGTCATTCAGTCTAAAAAAGTTCAATTAGTTGATGTTAGAACACCGGAAGAATTTAATGAAGGTCATTTAAAAGGAGCTGTGAATATATGTGTTACCTGTGATGGTTTTAATTCTAAAGTAAGTAGCTTAGACAAGTCTAAACCGGTGTATGTGTATTGCCGTTCAGGTCATAGAAGCGGAAATGCAACTAAAATTCTTTCCGAAATGGGATATGAAGAAGTTCATGATATGGATGGTGGAATAGAAGCCTGGCAAGCAAACAATTTGCCAGTAGAAAAGTAAACCAATTCTCTTAATACAAAAGAGTTTAAAACAAACATAAATTAGTCAAAAAAAATGGTGTTATGCCGAAGAATTGAAATTGGTTTTGTCCTAAAATTTATTTAGGACGGGATTGAACATTAATTTTAGATTAATTGCAAGCTGTCAGAAAAATAACAGTTTTTTTACATGGTGAAGATACATAAGTAAATGGCTTGTGGACATTTAGAGAGAGCTGCCAGCTTGCCACGCCGGAAAACGAATACCGCAGGCAAACAAAAAAAGCCACAAAAGTGGCTTTAAGAAGTGGAGCCGGAGGGATTCGAACCCTCGTCCAAACAAGTAACCACTATGCTTTCTACATACTTAGTCTTCAATTAATTTTAGTCCGTAATCTGATTGAAGACGACCTGATTACGGCTTAGCTTTAATTTGAGTTTCGCCCTTATATCAAAGCACTATAAGAACTAGGTTTACTTTTACGAAGCCTCCGGTTCAATCGCCGTAAACCAAGGCAATTGAGAGACTTCTTGCTTTCCCGCCTTGCGGGACCAGGCTAATCTTACTATACTTCAGATTATGCAGCAAGAGCGAAGTTATTATCGCCGTTTAAAAGTGTGAATTATGAGATTTACGAGCTGTATTTCAGCGCTCGGTATGCTTACATAGTAATTTACATCGCTGTCAAAACCAGTCGGCCCCGGTTATATTACGAAAATTACTTTTCAAAGAACTACCTTTCCAAAAAGAAAGCCTGCAAATATATAATTTTAAAATGTATCTTTGTAGCAAGTTACTAACCTTTCAAAATGTGTACCAAATGCCAATACACTTCGCTTTAATTAAAGAACGTAAAACTCCGCCGGACAGAAGAGTAGTTTTTTCGCCAAAAGCCTGTCAAGGAGTCATCGAAAAATTTCCAAACGCTAAACTTATTGTTGAAAGTAGCGACATTCGGTTTTTTAAAGACGAGGATTATATAAAAGCCGGTTTTAAAGTTACTAATGATGTTACAGCTTGTGATATAATGTTGGGTGTTAAGGAAGTACCCATTGAAGCATTAATTCCGAATAAAAAATATTTCTTTTTTAGCCATACCATAAAAAAGCAACCTTATAACCGAAAATTATTACAAGCTATTCTATATAAAAAGATTGAATTTTATGACCACGAAACCATCGTTAATGAAAAAGGACACAGACTTATAGGATTTGGAAGGTATGCCGGATTGGTAGGAGCCTACAACGGATTTAGAGCATTGGGATTAAGAGATAAACTTTTTAATCTTCTCAAAGTAGAACAGTTACATGATTTACAAGAAGTGAAATCCGAACTAGATAAAATTAAATTGCCTGCCATTAAAATACTATTAACCGGAAACGGAAAAGTAGCACATGGTGCAAAAGAAATACTCGATCACTTAAAAATTAAGCAAGTTACCGTTGAAGAATATTTACACAACACGTATCAAGTGCCGGTATATTGTAAAATAGGAATTCATAATTACAACAAACGAAAAGACGGAAAACACTGGGATAGATTCGATTTTTACAACCATCCCGAAGAATACGAAAGCAATTTTATGCGATTTGCAAAAGTAACCGATATGTTCATAGCCGGACATTTTTATGGTGATGGTGCTCCTTATCTGTTTACTCGGGAGGATGCAAAACATCCCGATTTTAAAATTAATTTGGTAGCCGATATATCTTGCGATATCGATGGTCCTGTTGCTTCAACTATAAGACCCTCTACCATAGCAGACCCGTTTTACGGTTATAATCCAAAAACCGAAACCGAAGTTGCTTTTGATGCTCCCGGTGCCATCACGGTAATGGCAGTAGATAATCTTCCGTGCGAATTACCTAAAGATGCAAGTGAAGGTTTCGGAAAAATGTTTATAAAACATGTTATTCCTGCTTTTTTTAATGGAGATAAAGACGGAATATTGGAACGAGCCCGGGTAACTACTTCCAACGGAAAACTCACAAAACGCTTTGCGTATTTACAAGATTATGTAGACGGAAAAGAATTAAACTCATGAATACTGAAAAACTAATTTCCGAAATACATAAAAAACAATCTTTTCTGTGCGTAGGATTAGATGTAGATTTACAGAAAATACCTGCATTTTTATTAAAAGAAGAAGATCCGATTTTTGAATTTAATAAAGCCATTATTGAAGCTACTCATCCTTTTACTGTGGCGTATAAACCCAACCTTGCTTTTTATGAAGCCCACGGAATAAAAGGTTGGCAAGCACTAAAAAAAACTATTCATTACCTAAATAAAAATCACCCCGAAATGTTCACTATAGCTGATGCAAAGCGTGGTGATATTGGTAATACATCGCAAATGTATGCCAAAGCTTTTTTTAACGATTTGGGCTTTGATAGTATTACGGTAGCTCCTTATATGGGTAAAGATTCGGTGGAACCGTTTTTGGCTTTTAAAGAAAAACACACCATATTATTGGCATTAACATCAAATGAAGGCGCTTACGATTTTCAAACCAAAAAAGCAGGAGATAAAGCGCTTTATAAAAAAGTTTTGGAAATCTCTAAACAATGGAAAAACAGTCAAAATTTAATGTATGTAGTAGGAGCCACCAAAGCCGAGTATTTTAAAGAAATAAGGCAGATTGTACCGGATAGTTTTTTATTGGTTCCGGGTGTTGGTGCGCAAGGCGGAAGTTTGAAAGCGGTTTGTAAATACGGATTGACTAAGAATATAGGACTTCTAATAAATTCATCCCGCGGAATTATTTATGCTTCAAAAGAAAAAGATTTTGCTAAGGCAGCTGCTGAGGAAGCAGAAAAATTACAGCTTCAAATGAAAACTATTTTAAATGGAACTAACCGACCAGCTTAATCGAAAAATAGTTTTAAAAAGCGTACCAAAAAGAATTGTTTCGTTAGTACCCTCTCAAACCGAACTCTTGGTTGATTTAGGGTTGGAAAATACTTTGGTAGGAATTACCAAGTTTTGTGTGCATCCTAGTTTTTTACGAGAATCCAAAACTATTGTAGGAGGAACCAAAAAGGTAAACTATACTAAAATAATTCAGCTTCGTCCCGATATCATTATTTGCAACAAAGAAGAAAATACCAAAGAAATGGTTATTGAGTTAGAAAAAATAGCACCGCTTTGGGTGAGTGATATTTTTACTATTGATGATAACCTTAAAATGATTGAACAATTGGGACAACTGTTTGATAAAGAGAAAAAGGCAAGGCAAATCATTTCAACAATTCAAGCAGAAAGAGATAGATTTTTAAAAGATGTATGCAAAAGACCGGTTAAAAAAGTAGCCTATCTTATTTGGAAAAATCCGTATCTTCTTGCCGGAAAAAATACTTTTATCAATGAATTACTTAGCTTTAACCGGTTTGAAAACATCATTACACAGCCTACTTCTCGTTATCCTGAAACCACTATTAAACAGTTGCAAGAAGCCGATGTAATTTTACTTTCAACAGAGCCCTATCCGTTTAAACAAAAAGATGTTGAAGAACTCGCCCAAATTACCAAAAGAAAAGTAGAATTAGTTAACGGCGAATTTTTTAGTTGGTATGGCTCTAGATTAATAAAAGCTTTTGAGTATTTTAAAACTATTTATTAATCCTGCAAAGCAAAAACTTGTTTTAATAAATTGGTAGTACGCGAAGAAATTTTAGTTCTAATATTTTTTTCCTCTACAGCAATCATAGTGTAAACACCTTTTAAAGCTTGATTGGTTACATAATCTGTTAAATCCGGGTTTACCTTGTTTACAAACGGAATGGTGTTGTATTTGTTAATAATATTTTCCCAAATTTGGTCGGCTCCTACTTTGCTAAACGAATTTTTAATTACCGGATTAAATTTGGTGTACAAAGCTTGATTGGTTTTATTTTGTAAGTACATTGTAGCAGCATTATCACTACCTAGAAGGATATTTTTTGCATCGGTAAAAGTAATGCCTTTAACAGCATCTACAAAAATGGGAGTCGCCTCTTTAACCGCATCTTCTGCAGCGCGATTAAGTACTTTTAAGCCTTCGTCTGCAAGTTTTCCTAATCCGATATCGCGTAGTGTTCTATCTACCTTTTGAAGCTCTTGTGGCAATAGGATTTTCACCAATTTATTTTTATAAAAACCGTCTCTTTGTGTAAGTTTTGTTACTTGTTTGTTTATCCCAAAATCTAAAGCTTGTCGCAATCCTCCTGCAATATTAATTGTATTTGTGCCGTTGCCACCGGGAAGCGTGTTAACCACATTTTGCAACTCGGCACAAGAAAATAAGGTTAAAATAATCGATAATAGATATAACTTGATAAATCTCATAGAATAAATTTTACTTTTTTCAAATATACACATTATGCTCATAAAAAAAACATTCTGTGAAGAGCTTTAAAATGTTAGATTAAAACATAAATAAACCTACCATTGAATTTTGATATAAATCGCATCTATTCTAAATTCTTATTTTTTGATTTTGTAACTTTGCCATCATTTATTTTAGCAATAGCATTATGCAAAAAATCACACCTTATAAGCCCAAAAATAAAGTACGCATTGTAACAGCCGCTTCACTCTTTGACGGACACGATGCCTCTATTAACATTATGCGTCGCATTATTCAAGCTACCGGTGTTGAGGTGATTCATCTCGGTCATGACCGTAGCGTAGAAGAAGTTGTAAATACTGCCATTCAAGAAGATGCCAACGCCATTGCAATGACCTCGTATCAAGGTGGGCATAATGAGTATTTTAGATATATGTACGATTTATTACAAGAAAAAGGAGCAAAACATATTAAAATTTTTGGTGGCGGTGGCGGTGTTATTCTTCCTTCAGAAATAGAAGAATTACAGAAGTATGGTATAACACGAATCTATTCACCGGACGATGGTCGTGAAATGGGATTGCAAGGTATGATTAATGATTTGGTTAAAAAGTCGGACTTTCCCATTGGGAATAAATTAACTGTTAAAGTAGAAGCGTTGCCAAAAAAAGATTCGGGAAACATTGCCAGAGTAATTTCATCTGCCGAAAATTTCCCCGAAGTAGCAAAAGCAACACTCGACAAAATTCATATTAAAAATAAAAATTCAAAAACACCTGTATTGGGTATTACAGGTACGGGTGGTGCTGGAAAATCGTCATTAGTAGATGAACTGGTGCGTAGGTTTTTGGTAGATTTTCCTAAGAAAACTATCGGAATTATCTCCGTAGATCCTTCTAAACGTAAAACGGGTGGTGCTTTACTTGGTGACCGTATACGAATGAATGCTATTAATAATAAGCGTGTGTATATGCGTTCGTTAGCAACTCGGCAGAGCAATTTGGCATTGTCTAAATATGTTGCAGAAGCCATTGAAGTATTAAAAGCTGCCGAGTATGATTTAATTATTTTGGAAACTTCCGGAATTGGACAAAGCGATACCGAAATTCTGGAACATAGTGATGTTTCGTTGTATGTAATGACACCCGAATTTGGTGCAGCTACCCAACTTGAAAAAATCGATATGCTCGATTTTGCCGACTTGGTTGCCATCAATAAATTTGATAAACGCGGCTCGCTTGATGCCCTGCGTGATGTAAGAAAGCAATATATGCGTAATCACCAATTGTGGGATACACCGCAAGAGCAACTTCCTGTTTTTGGAACTATCGCTTCACAATTTAATGACCCGGGAATGAATACTTTGTATGTAAAAGTAATGGAAAAACTTTCCGAAAAAACACAAACACCGTTACATACTTCGTTTCAGGCTAAAGATGAGTCTTCCGAAAAAATATTTGTAATTCCTCCGGCGAGAGTTCGCTATTTGTCTGAAATTTCTGAAAATAACAGAAGCTATGATACTAAGGTTGATAAACAGGTAGAAGTAGCGCAAAAACTTTACGGAATTTATAAAACCATTTGCTCCGTAATCGGGTCTGAAACAAAACCAACACATCTAACAAAATCCGGATTAAATGATGCCGAAATTTTGTCAATTTCAACAACCCAGAATATAGACTTCATCAAGCTCTTAATTAAAGAATTTGACCGCGTAAAGATGGACTTAGACCCCTATAATTGGGAAGTTGTACTCGGGTGGAAAGAAAAAGTAACAAAATACAAACAACCCATTTATAGTTTTAAAGTAAGAGATAAAGAAATAAAAATACAAACCCATACTGAATCATTGTCCCATTTACAAATACCAAAAGTTGCTTTGCCTAAATATGAAGCTTGGGGCGATATACTTCGTTGGGTTTTGCAAGAAAATGTACCGGGTGAGTTTCCGTTTGCTTCAGGATTGTACCCTTTTAAACGTACCGGTGAAGACCCAACCCGTATGTTTGCAGGCGAAGGTGGACCGGAGCGTACCAATAGACGATTTCATTATGTAAGTTTGGGAATGCCTGCTAAACGGTTATCTACGGCATTTGATAGTGTTACCCTTTACGGAAACGATCCCGATTTACGACCTGATATTTACGGAAAAATAGGAAATGCCGGCGTATCTATTTGTTGCTTAGACGATGCCAAAAAACTCTATTCAGGATTTGATTTAAGCCACCCGATGACTTCGGTGAGTATGACTATTAATGGTCCGGCTCCTATGATGTTAGGTTTTTTTATGAATGCAGCCATAGATCAAAATTGTGAAAAGTATATTAAAGAACATGGACTGGAAAAAGAAGTTGAAAAAAAGATTGAAGCAAAATATAAGAAACTAAATGTAGAACGACCATTTTATCAAGGCGATATTCCTGAAGGGAATGATGGCTTAGGTCTTATGTTGCTAGGAGTAACAGGAGATGAAGTATTGCCTAAAGAGGTGTATGAAAGAATTAAAAAAGAAACCTTAACGCAAGTACGAGGTACGGTGCAAGCCGATATTTTAAAAGAAGATCAAGCACAAAACACTTGTATTTTTTCTACCGAGTTTGCCTTGCGCTTGATGGGAGACGTGCAAGAATATTTTATAGAAAATGGCGTGCGTAATTTTTATTCGGTTTCTATATCGGGTTATCATATTGCTGAAGCAGGTGCAAACCCTATTACACAGCTTGCTTTTACACTTGCAAACGGATTTACTTATGTGGAGTATTACCTTTCTAGAGGAATGGATATTAATAAATTCGGACCTAATTTATCCTTCTTTTTTAGCAACGGTATCGATCCGGAATATTCGGTGATTGGTCGTGTAGCACGTAAAATCTGGGCAAAAGCATTGAAGCATAAATACGGAGCAAATCCCAGAGCGCAAATGTTAAAGTATCACATACAAACTTCGGGTCGTTCGCTGCATGCACAAGAAATAGATTTTAATGATATTAGAACCACCTTGCAAGCCTTATATGCTATTTATGATAATTGTAACTCATTGCATACCAATGCCTATGATGAAGCTATTACCACACCTACAGAAGAAAGTGTACGGCGCGCTATGGCAATACAATTAATTATTAATAAAGAGCTGGGTCTATCTAAGAATGAAAATCCTATTCAAGGTTCATTTATTATAGAAGAATTAACCGAACTGGTAGAAGAAGCCGTTTTAAAAGAATTTGACAGACTTACTGAAAGAGGAGGCGTTTTGGGTGCTATGGAAACCATGTACCAACGCAGTAAAATACAAGAAGAAAGTTTGTATTACGAAACATTAAAGCATAATGGTGAGTTTCCAATCATTGGTGTAAACACTTTTTTAAGCAGTAAAGGGTCGCCTACTATAATCCCTCAAGAAGTTATCAGAGCAACCGAAGAAGAAAAACAACATCAGATTAAAGTTATAAAAAATCTTCACAAAGCTAATAAAACCGAATCGGAACGGTTATTAAAAAAACTACAACTAACAGCCGTAAATAACAAAAATATTTTTGGCATCCTTATGGAAGTAACTAAAAAATGTTCCTTGGGTCAGATTACAGGAGCTTTATTTGAAGTAGGTGGGCAGTATCGAAGAAATATGTAAGCAGAAAATACAATTTACGAAGTAACTTGTAGCGAATGGCTTCTTTTGATAGAGATTAATTAGGCTGAATAACAAAATTAGTGCTCTTTAACCACATTTTACAAGTAGGATTATTGATTAAAATGTACATATCGTTGTAGGTTGGCATCTTCGCAAATAAATGAAAGATTATTGTTATAAATGCCCTTATAATCAGCATACACTTGGCCGCAATTGGTTTCGTTATAATGGTTTACAATCACCAATTTTCCGCTATCAAGAAAGTTTTGTGCTCCTGTTTGGTCCCACCAGTTTTTATCATCGTGATACGATTCGTATAAAACACCATCAAAATCGGAGGCGTTTTCAACGGTGTTTTTTGCCATACATTTCATTCCTTTTTGGTGTACGTAATCGCAAAGTTCTTGATAATAGGCTATTCCTTCTTCTTGCGTTACTTGAAAACCGTATGTTGCTCTTAGGTCATCGTCGTAAATCCAATCCATATTATCAAATTCTACCCAATCGCACCCCCAATCTGAAATTTTATCGATGCGAGCTTTCATAATAGCTAAGATGCCGGTTGTTACTTCATTAACAAAAAACTCATTAGGCCATTGTCCCCAAGGAGTGGTAACTAAATAAGGTTGCATTTCTTGAAAATCGGCTCGCCAATTTTCTCCTGTACCAATACTAATATAAGCACCTACTTCGTTTCCGTTTGCTTTAATAGCATTTACGTTTTGCCAAACGTTATTTTCAAAAGGGTCTATTAAAGTATAAGCATTAGTTGCTTCGTTTAAAATAAGATTAACGCTATCTGTCTCGTAATTTTCTTGATACGCTTGGTTATAAATGGCTTTGGCAGAAGAATTTTCTGCAGGCGTAGTATTTTCTTCTTGATTATTGCAAGAAATAGTAAAAAGAGTTATACTTAGAACAACAAAATATCGGGACATAGATAGAGTTTTAGCCTTAAAACGAAAAAAACGCAACGATATTTTATTCCATAAAAAAATCCCGACCTTTACAAGTCGGGATTAATATAAAAAATGTTTTTAACTTATTGCTTGATTACTTTTTGAGTAAGTGTACCGGCAGAAGTTTCTATTTTAAGCATATAGATACCTGCAGTAAGGTTGGCTGTATTCATAGTACCGTTTATCATTTTTGCTCCGGTATCCTTACCTAAAACATCAAATAAAGTAGCATTAGTAATTTCTACATTACCGGGAACTTTTACGTTTAATACGTTTGTCATAGGGTTAGGGTAAATAGAAGAAACCTCTGCAAGGTTGTCATCTACAGAAAGATACTCTTGTCCCACAACATTCATAATATGCCATCTGTCATTAAAACCAAGAGCAGCATAAGTCGAAGGAGTGGAAAGACCACAGTCTGCTGCTGCAATCCAAGAATCATCATTAGAAGCAACATCAGTAGCACCTAATCTAAATGCAGTTGTTCCATCACTGAGAACAGAAAGTTCTACAACCATTACACTATTAGCAGGAACTACAGTACCAGCATCAACATCCATAGAAACAACGGTTCCTCCGTCTGCCGAAGAAAGAGTTCCAGCTCCACTTCCCAATAGTGTTAAAGTTCCTGTTGGATCACCACTATCTGTTGTATAAATATTAATAGCAACAGGATAAGAATCTCCAGGTGCACCAACTACTTCTTCAACTCCGAATTCTACAGAAAGAACTTCCCAATCTGTTGTTATTGAAAAATCATTGGCTAAGTCAAAAACACCATAAAACTGATTATCAGTAGTAATACCACTACTTTGACAAGTTAACCCTAGACCGGCAACTACAGTTTGAGAGCTATTGTGAGTAATTGTCGTTTGTGCATTAGTAGCAAAACTAATAGCGAATGCAACTAGTAATAAAGTAATTTTTAATGCTTATCCGTAACTTTCCCCAAGCCAATTCCATCTGTAAGAAACGGCTGCTTTCATAAGTCTGTCAAACAGGTTATTAAAATACCTCCTATTAAATTTGAAACAAAATTCATTTAAATAACTTTGCAAAAAATCATCATCAATTCTGTGGTGCACATCTAAGAACAGCCTCTTTGCATTGCTAATAGCTTTGTGAACCCA
>WFXA01000238.1 GCA_015490835.1 Flavobacteriaceae bacterium
GTAATAATATATTTTTATATTTCAGCTTGAAAAAGAACAAATAATGTACCACTAAGCATTTGTTGTTATATAATTGAATTAAAAACAAAAATATTCAGATATTGAAAACCTAATTAACAACTTCTTTTTTAAAGCTATTTTTTATGAAACGTCTATGACTAAATTATTATTAAAATACCGAAGATAATGATAATTCAGTTATGGTAAGTTCCATGTAACCTTTAAAAATCAATTAAATAAACTCATGAAAAAGACACTTAAATACATAGGCGTAATTTTACTTTTTTTAGTAGCGTATTTTATTTATACAACGTACCCGAAATTGGATATTGTAACCGGCTTTTCGGCAAAAAGTGTGGCTTCGCATTTGTTTATATCCGGACAATCTAAAGAACAAACCGAAAAAGAAGATAATGCGATTCCCTCTATGGAAATGGCAAACAACAAAGTAGATGTAACTTCTAAAACCGTAACATCAACCGCTCTAGGAATTAAAAGTAGAACAGCCGTTTTTAAACCCGGACTTGGAGCCATCCTGCTACCTCCAAACAAAGCAGTTGCTAATTTGCCAAAGCAAGTTCCTTTGCGAATAAAAAATACAGAGCGTTTTGCTTATCCGTATGGAGACTTACCTCAAAGAGATACTGTTTTTCTAAATATAAATTATAAAAAGTTACAACAAGGAGTTACTAATGCTTTAAAAAAAGAAAATAAAACGCGATCGGTTTTAGTAATTTACAAAGACCAAATTATTGCTGAAGATTATGCAGATGGTTTTAATAAAACCTCGATTTTTTTAGGTTGGTCAATGACTAAAAGTATTACAAGTGCAGTATTGGGAGTAATGGAAAAACAAGGAAAAATTACCCTAAATCAAAAAAACTTATTTCCCGAATGGGAGGAAGACAGCCGAAAAAATATCACGCTTAAAAATTTATTGAATATGAATAGCGGTTTGGCTTGGGACGAAGATTATACAGAGATTAGTGATGTTACTAAAATGCTTTTTTTAGCTCCTAATATGACCGAAATTCAAAAAAACAAACCACTAACCGAAACACCTAATAACGCTTGGAATTATTCTAGCGGAACCACCAATTTACTCAGTGGGTTTATTAGAAACCAGTTTAAAAGTCAGCAAGAATATTTAGATTATTGGTATCGGGAATTAATAGACAAATTAGGAATGAACTCCATGCTTATCGAAACCGATTTTTCAGGGCATTTTGTCGGCAGTAGTTACGGTTGGGCAACTGCAAGAGATTGGGGGAAATTTGGTTTGTTGTATTTACATAACGGAAACTGGAACGGAGAACAAATTATAAATCCATCGTGGGTTGATTTTTCAAAAACCCCTACAAATGATTCAAATGATGTTTATGGAGGGCATTTTTGGTTAAATGCAGGAGGGAAGTTTCCCGATGTTCCGCGCGATATGTTTTCGTGCAATGGTTATCAAGGGCAGTATGTTTTTATTATTCCTTCAAAAGATTTAGTAGTAGTTAGAACCGGACTATTAGAAAATCCGGACTTTAATGTAAATAAATTTCTTTCCGAAATAATTTCTACTATTCAATAAAAAATGTACTTTTAGAAAAAAAAAACTTCATACGAAATGAGTATAAACTTTTTTAAGCATATCTTATCGAGAATGATTAAAATAAGTTTATGGGAAAACGAAGTGGTTCCGGATGTTTATAATATTTGGAATTACATTTAAAATCAAACAATTACAAATTTTTAAACAGATGAAAAATTTTTATGTCACTCTTCTAAGCTTATTTGTTTCTTTTCAATTTTTTTCACAGATCACCATTACAGCAACTATACCCTATCAAGGTTATGACGAAGCGCAACCACTTTTGGGACAAGGCGAATATCAAATTTTCTTAGATAATGTAGATGGCGTATTAGATAAACCAGTAATTATAATAGATGGCTTTGATCCGGGCGATTCGCGAGATATTAATGCGCTCTATAACGCTTTAGATTATGGCTCGGGAAATTTAGCCGATTTTATTAGAGATGAAGGTTTTGACGTAGTGGTTTTAAATGCACCCCTTTATACTACAAACGGAGTTGATATTGATGGTGGAGCCGATTATATTCAACGTAACGCAATGGTACTTATTGAATTAATCAATCAACTTAATGCTCAAAAAATAGGAAACGAAGAGTTGGTGGTAATAGGACCGAGTATGGGAGGGTTAATTGCTCGTTATGCGCTAGCCTATATGGAACAAAACAGTTTGCCGCATGAAACAAGACTATATATTTCTTTCGATTCGCCTCACTTAGGAGCAAACATACCCATTGCGATTCAGTATTTATTTAATTATTTAGCCGAATCGCAAGGCGATCCGGATGCACAACAGGCTATTGATGAATCTTTAAATAGCCCGGCAGCTAAAGAAATGCTTATCGATCATTATTCTGCACATTTACTGGCAGGTTCTACTTACGAGCAAGACCCTGCTTTGTTGTTGCCTATGGGAGCTTACGGATTTAGAGATGTTTTTCAAACCGAATTAGACAATCTTGGTTTTCCGCAACAAACCAGAAACGTTGCCATGATTAACGGAAGCAATAACGGAACCATGATAGGTTCTCCCGGAATTGAAGTAATAAATACAACTTTAGATTTAGGTTCGGGAGTAACTGCCGATATTATTTTACATTTTACACCACCTGCTTCACAAATTAATACGGTAACCGATTTTGCATCATTTTTTGTAGGTGTACCAATAGCTACATTTGCTGCCGATGCGCAAGCGTTTTCCTATACAAACGGAATAGATGCTGCACCCGGAGGTTATAGCACATTTAGCAGTGCGCTAGCAGGAAGTAACAATCCTGTTATTATAGATTTTATAAATGCTTTACAACAAGATGAATATTGTTTTATTCCCGCAATTAGTGCCTTAGCCATTACCAATGAAACTAATTGGTTTGCTACCCCGGATATTGGAGGAATACACAACTCTCCGTTTGTAAATACCTATATTCCGCCCGATAATGAACCACATACTCTTATTACACCCGAAAATGCGCAATTTGCTATAGATGAAATACTTAACGGTGTTTTAGGAGTGGCTGATAATACTGTTGTTTTCAGATATGTTTTGGCAAATAATCCAATTGAAGAAGATGTAAAAGTTTTACTTAATTCTACTTTAAATTACACTAATGTTGAAGTTGAAATATTCTCGATGTCAGGTCAAAAAGTGTATCATTTTATGCCTTCGGTTTCCGATAATCAACTTGTTTTTTCACCCCAACTTAAAACGGGAGTTTATTTACTTAAAATTAGTGATTCAGAAACTGTTTTTTCAACTAAACTAGTGGTTGAATAATATGAATTTATCCTTTAAAAATATTTGTATTTTCTGCGGAAGTGGAAACGGAAATGATGACGTAATTATAGAACAGGCTAATGAAACTTGGAAAATTTTAGCCAAAAAAAACTTACCTTAGTTTATGGTGTTGCAAAAATTAGTATTATGAGTATTGTTGCCCAAGCTACGCTAGACAATAACGGAAGGGTGATAGGAATTATTCCGGAGTTTTTAAAAACCAAAGAAGTAGTACATACAGGCTTATCTCAATTAATCACCACAAAGAATATGCATGACCGAAAGTTAAAAATGCAAGAAGTAACCGATGCATTTATAGCGCTTACCGAAGAATAGGCGCACTTGAAGAATTGTTTGAAATTTTTACATGGCTACAATTGGGTTTGCACCAAAAACCTATTGCACTTTTAAATAGTAATGGGGTTTATGATTCGCTTTTCACTATGCTTCAAACAATGGTTAGAAAAGGTTTTGTTGCAAAGGAAACATTTAATTTGTTACTTATTGATGACACAATCGAAGGGGTGCTTTTAAAAATTAATGAATTTGTTTCGCCCGATATTCCCAAGTGGTTATCTGTAGATAAAACATAAATATCTACTTAATAAAGCAATTTTTACTTGTTTTTGAAGAGTAAATACCTACTTTTGCACAAAATTTTTAAAAATGAGAACAGACAGAACGTTTACGATGTTAAAGCCCGATAGTGTTGAGAAAGGATACATTGGTGCTATATTAGAAAAAATTAATGCTGCAGGCTTTAAGATTGTGGCTATGAAACTTACACAAATGACACGCAGAGATGCGATGAAATTCTACGAAGTTCATAAAGAACGCCCGTTTTATGGCGAGTTAGTTGAATATATGACTAGAGGTCCTATTGTTGCGGCAATACTTGAAAAAGAAAATGCCGTAGCTGATTTTAGAACCTTAATTGGAGCTACAAATCCTGCAGAAGCAGCAGAAGGAACTATTAGAAAACTTTATGCAACTTCTATTGGTGAAAATGCAATTCACGGAAGTGATAGCGATGTAAATGCAGCTATTGAAGGTGCGTTTCATTTTGCAGGGAGAGAACTATTTTAACAAAAAAGAGAGTTTGTTAAACATAAAAAAAACACTAAAAGTGGTTTTTTTTATGTTTTGTCGATTTTTCAGTTAAAATACCCCTGCGAAACTTCTGTAATTTTATTTATCAAGTATTTTAAAGTTAACCGGTATTATTCCCGAATCTGATATGTTTTTTATTTAATTTTTAATATCGTATGTATTCTACAATTTCCAAACCGTAGCCTATCATTCCCACACGTTTGGTTTGGTTGCTGTTTGAGATGAGTTTAATTTTGTGAATTCCCAAATCGTGAAGAATTTGCGCACCTATCCCAAAGTCTTTAGTATCCATAACAATTCGTGGGGCTTTAACTATCGACCGGATTTTTTGATTTTCCCGAAGCGTTTTTAAACGATTTAATAGATTAAGCGATTGGGTTTCTTGATTGATAAATACAATTGCGCCTTTTTCTTCTTGGTTAATGAGAGAAAACATGTTCTCTAATTTTTTTTCGGCGTTGTTGGTAAGTGTCCCTAGGATGTCATTGTTTACCAGCGTTGAATTTACTCTAACCAGCACGGCTTCATTTGATGACCAATGTCCTTTTGTGAGCGCAATGTGTATTTGGTTATTGGTAGTTTGTTTATATGCTCTTAATCTAAACTCACCAAATTTAGTTTGAATTGTAAAGTCTTCTTCTTTTGTAATTAAAGAGTCGTGTTCCATTCGGTAGGCGACTAAGTCTTCGATAGAAATAAGTTTTAAATCAAATTTTTTAGCCACTTCTACAAGTTGTGGAAGTCTTGCCATGGTTCCATCTTCATTGAGAATCTCAACTAAAATTCCTGCAGGTTGTAATCCTGCAAGTCTGGCGAGGTCTATAGCCGCTTCGGTGTGCCCTGTACGTCTTAATACGCCACCTTCTTTTGCTCGTAACGGAAAGATATGTCCCGGACGACCTAAATCTTGTGGTTTTGTGTTTTTATCTACTAATGCTTTAATGGTTTTTGCTCGGTCTTGTACTGAGATGCCTGTTGTACAACCTTGACCAATTAAATCTACTGAAACGGTAAATTGGGTATGGTGCAAAACGGTATTGTTTTTTACCATCATGGTTAAATCTAATTCATTACAACGTTCTTCGGTAAGGGGTGCGCAAATAAGTCCTCTACCGTGGGTTGCCATAAAATTTATCATTTCGGGTGTAACCATTTCGGCTGCAGCGATAAAATCACCTTCATTCTCTCTGTTTTCATCGTCAACAACAATAACCACTTTGCCGTTTTTTATATCTTTGATGGCTTCTTCGATAGTATTTAATTTAAAAGAAGTTGTGGTTTTATTTGCGGCAATCATAATTTGATTTTTTAGGATACAAATATATGGAAACTATTCGGGAGTATTTTCTTTGTTTTTCTTTTTAAATATTCCGGAAAAACGTTGAGTGAAGCTATCGATGTCAAATATACCTTGATCGGTTGTTGCTCGATAGGTTAACCAAATACTTAGTGGAAGCATAATAAAGGTGCTTAACCATGTAGCAATAAATGGATGAAGCGCACCGTTTTCTGCACTATTTTTAGCAAATACTCCTATAAAATGATAAGTTAAAAACAATAATAACGCTACAACCATAGGTAGTCCCATTCCTCCTTTTCTAATAATAGCTCCAAGTGGTGCACCTACAAAGAATAGGATAATGCAGGCAACGGCAAGAGCAAATTTTTCGTTAAGAGCTATTTCGTATTTATTAAGACGTCTGGCTTTTATAAAAAATTCTTTCTTTTTAGATTTTACAGTTTGTACAGCAGATTTAATACTGTTGTGCGCCATAGTAGCAATTTGGGTTTGTTGTTTTAAACTGTATTTACTCAATAATGTATCTAATGGGAGATATTGGTGCTTTATGGTGTCTTTTTTATTGTAAAATTTAGGCAAACCGCTTCGGTTTAGCATACTGTTGGAATACCGCTGAATGTCGTTTGTAAATTTTGCAGATAGCGAGTCTATTTCGGTAACAAGCTCTCTGGCGTTATACATATTTTGGTTGTTAATTTTGTTTTCTTTATCGACATCTTTATTGTTGAGTTCGGTTAAGTCTATATTTAATGTGTATTCTTTAAAACTACTTTTTATAAAGGGTTTCTTCTTTTGTTTATTAAAATCTTTTAAAACAACTTCATCATAATAATTTCCTTCTTTTAAAACGAGCGATAATGTATTGCTGTCTTCGGCACTTACCAGTTCTCCTTTTTTTGAAACAATTACGGTAAGGTTTGCATTGGGTTTTATTTCTTTCTTTTTATGAATTATTACGTCGTGTAAGTATTGCCCTCTTTCACCGGATTTTTTTCCTACTTTAATATTAAAAGCATCTCCTATTTGACTAAATTGTCCTTCGGCAATTGCCATAGATGGTTTTAATTTTGCAATGTTTTTTCGAAGGTTTACAAATTTATATTGGGCTGTTGGAATAACATTATTGGCAAAGAAAAATACGGTTATGCTTAAAAACAATATAAAAACGATAAGGCTTTTCATTGCTCTTTGTAGTGAAATACCGGTAGATTTCATTGCGGCAAACTCGTAGTTTTCAGATAAACTTCCAAATACCATAATAGATGCTACTAAGATGGTAAGAGGCAATATCATTGGTATAAGCGTGGGAGTTACATAGATAAGAAATTTAAAGATTACGGTAATGTCTAAATCTCTACCTGCCAGTTCAGAAATGTAAAGCCAAACACTTTGAAGTACAAAAATAAACATCAAAATAATGAAGACGTTTAAAAACGTCTTCAAAAATAAAATTAATATATACCGATCTAGTATTTTCAAGAGAGTTGCCTTTTTTTAAAGTTTAAATAACCATAAATTTTCTGCTAATCTAGTTTATTTATGTAATATCCGTCTTTTTGGTACTTGGACTCGCTAAACTGAAACAGGTTTTTTGAGAGTGGTAAATTGGTTTTAAACGAGTTTACCGTAAGGGTATATTTAGTTCCGTTTGCATCTGTTTGAATAAGCTTATAAATGTGTTTGGTTTGCGTGTCAACACCCAGTAAAATATTCTTTATTTCTGCGTTTGAATTAATAGGAGTAAGTTTAACAAATTGAATTTTTCTCCCTTTTATATTTTGTATAATATCCATTTTAGCAACATATCCATTTTCATAAAAGGTGAGCATCTCTGAAGGGGTAATGTCTTTATTGTTTTCTTTGTGGTAGGTAGATACGGTTACTTCTTCATCCTCCGGAACAATGGTGTATATTTTATTTCCGTCAAAAATTCTTGTTGTTCCAAGCATGTTTAGTACATAATTGTTTCCTTGCAAAGTTACATCGCCTCTGGTGTCTTGCTTAATATTTTCTTTGGTGTTTAGTAGCGAATATTTAAAATCTATTTTAATGTTTTTGTAGCTTTTTACTTTAGCCGAAACTTCATTAAGAAGTTGTTTTGCATTTTGAGCCTGCAAGGTAGAAAATGACAAAAGTAGAACGATTGCTATTCCAAAATTTTTCATCTGTTTAAAAATTTGTAATTGTTTGATTTTAAATGTAATTCCAAATATTATAAACATCCAGAACCATTTCGTTTTAGCATAAACTTGTTTTAATCATTCTCGGTAGGTTATGCTTAAAAAAGTTTATGCTCATTTCATAATACTATATCGAGTTGTTTTCATTGTCTAATAATTGATGTAAATCTTCAAGCGTAGGTACCAAAACTTGTCTTGCTTTACTTCCTTCAAAAGGTCCTACTATACCGGCAGCTTCTAATTGGTCTATAATTCTGCCTGCTCTGTTATACCCTAATTTTAATTTTCGTTGCAGTAGTGAAGTAGAGCCTTGTTGTGCTATTACCAAAACTTCTGCAGCTTCTTTAAAGAGTTTATCTCTATCTTCAATATTATTATCAAGATTTGTGCCACCGCTGTCTTCTCCAACATATTCGGGTAATAATAATGCTTCGGGGAAGGCTTTTTGAGCACCAATAAATTCGGTTATGTCTGCAACTTCGGGTGTGTCTACAAAGGCACACTGTATTCTAATTACCTCATTTCCTTGTGTGTAAAGCATATCTCCTCTTCCTATAAGTTGGTCGGCTCCGGCAGCATCTAAAATGGTTCGAGAATCTATTTTGCTGGTTACCCTAAACGCAATACGTGCAGGGAAGTTTGCTTTAATAATACCGGTTATAACATTTACACTCGGGCGTTGGGTTGCAATAATGAGATGTATCCCTATGGCACGGGCAAGTTGTGCGAGACGAGCGATGGGCGTTTCTACTTCTTTTCCGGCGGTCATTATTAAGTCTGCAAACTCATCTACCACTAATACAATGTAGGGTAAAAATCGGTGTCCGTCGTTTGGGTTTAGTTTTCTGGCTTTAAACTTGGTATTGTATTCTTTAATGTTACGTACCATTGCAATTTTAAGCAGGTCGTAGCGATCGTCCATTTCTATACACAACGAATTTAGTGTATAAACAACTTTTGTTGTATCTGTAATGATGGCTTCCTCGCTATCGGGAAGTTTTGCCAGATAATGTCTTTCAATTTTATTAAAAAGCGTTAGTTCTACTTTTTTAGGATCTACTAATACAAATTTTATTTCTGCCGGATGTTTTTTATATAGGAGTGAAGTAAGAACAGCATTAAGACCAACCGATTTTCCTTGTCCGGTCGCTCCTGCCATAAGCAAGTGAGGCATTTTAGCCAAATCTACTACAAAAGTTTCGTTGCTAATGGTTTTTCCGAAAGCAATAGGTAGTTCCATTTCGGCATTTTGAAACTTTTGGGAAGCGACCACACTTCGCATTGATACGATACGTGGGTTTTTATTTGGCACTTCGATACCAATGGTGCCTCGTCCCGGAATGGGAGCAATAATACGTATGCCTAATGCCGAGAGAGATAAAGCAATATCATCTTCTAAGTTTTTAATTTTTGAAATTCGAACTCCGGCTTCGGGGATAATTTCGTAAAGTGTTACAGTAGGACCAATGGTGGCTTTAATGTTGGCAATGCCTATTTTATAATCGTTAAGGGTTTTTACAATTCGGTTTTTATTTTCTTCCAGTTCTTCTTGATTGATGGTTAAACCACTTCCTTTTGTGTAGTCTTTTAACAAATCGATGGTAGGAAATTGGTAGTTACTGAGTTCTAATCTCGGGTCAAATTCTCCAAATTCACTCACTAATTTTTCAGAAGTAGTGGGTGCTACCGTTTCTTCCTCTTTTGTTTCTTCTACTTGTAAGGTGATTTCTTCTTCGGTTTTGGGTTCTTTTTTTAGAGTTTTAATTTCGGTTGTTTGTTTTTCAACTTCTAACGGAATGGGAGTTTCTTCGGATATTTCTACCGAAATTGAATTTTCTTCAAAAATAGTATCTTCAAAATTTTGTATTTCTTCCGAAGCATTTTCAGATATAAAATCCTCAGAAATTTCTTTTTTTGTTTTCTTTAATGCCGTCGAAACTTTTTCGGGTGTAAGTTTTAGACGAAGCACCAAGTACACAATTAATAAAAACAACAAAACGAGCACAGTGCCTATAAAGCCTATGTAATCTTGAAGAAAATCGTTGGTTTCAAAACCAATAGTGCCGCTTAAAAGTGTGTCTTTGGTTGCAAAAAAACCAAAAAACACCGATAGCCAAACCGAAACCAAAATACCCCAGAACCAAAACTTTTTTAATTGTTTTTTAGATAAGTCAAAAAATAAATAAACTCCGGTAAGCAATAGTAAAAAAGCCGGAATAACAGCAGCAACTCCAAATCCTTTATAAACAAAAAAATGCCCGATATGGTTACCAAACGTTTTAAGCCAGTTTTTGTTTTGTGTTTCCCTGCTTAATTCGCCAATATTGCTTTGGTCTACTTGCCAAGTAAAGAAGTAGGATATAATGGAGATGAGTAACATAAGTCCTAAAAAAAACAAAAACGCTCCCAATACTATTTTTTGTTGTTTGGATAGCGTGAAGGTTGATTTTTCAACCTTTTTTTTCTTAGATTTTGATTTTTTAGATTTTCGTTTTAGCATAAACGATTAGATTGCTTTTTGGCAAAAGTACAAATTTTTAAAACTCAAAAATAGGTTCTGTTTGTAAAACTCTTTAAAAGTTATTGTTTAGTCGGTATGGTGCGCATCTGGGGCAAATTCCGTCGGGCGGACACGTATCTAAGATGTTTAAACCAAAAACATTTTTTTGAACGGTGTTAATTACTCGTGTTTTTCCGTCCGAAACATATTGATCAGGGATTAAATTATAAGTGTTTAATGTGGGGATAGCATATTTATATTTTGTACTGTTTTTCTCATTTGTCATTACAAAAGCCATATCAACAGGTTGCCAGTAATTGTTGTTGCGTTTGCTAAAGTTTGGGAGTGTAAATTTTGAGATGAATACGGTGTCTTTTTTTAAATTAAAATTACCGAAAGTTTCTACCTCGGGTAATGATTCGGCATTAATTGTAAAAAACCTTTTTTCAAAATCTCGTTGCGCAAAAACAAGTGTTTGAGTAAGAATAAAAAGAAATGAAAATATCTTGTTCATAATAGTAAATCATCAAAAATTACTCCAAACTAAAATTGCATTTTTTTTGCAATGTTTTTAGGTACTGCATTTTTGTGTAACAAAACACTAATTGCTTTGAGTCTAACATATGCTTCGCTCATATATACATAGCCGTTGTTTGTTGTCCTGTTTGGGTTGGTTCCCCAACTGTTTTTTACTTTATAATATTTGGTTCCGTTTTGGTCTGTTAACATTCCGGTAATATGCATTAAATGATCGTCTGTAGTATCGTAATTTTCAAACTCCTGTTGGCGATATTCTTGCGTTATTGTTTTTTCGGGATACACACCTTGTAACGCTTTAAGATTGTTATCTTGAAGCGGAATAACCGCAACGCCGTCTTTAGATGAGAACGTACGTTCGCTAACGTCACAATCCAGCGCAACGGTATAGCCGTTTTGAAGCGCATTATCAATAGTTGTAATAAATTCGTCTAAAGGCACGTTGTAAAAACTTCCGTTGCTCCAATTGTCAGGAATGTTTAAAATAAATTTTGAATAAAAGGGTTGATGTGTGTAAGAGGTTATGGTAATATAGTCGTCCGGATTTATTTTAGTTTCTTTTAAAAACGCTTTTGGAGTATAAGTTTTTCCGTTATAATTAAAGGTTTTTACTTCTTTACCTATATAAATATCTAAAACCGCATCAACGACTTTTCGCCATTTGTTGCTTAGTTTTTTGGCAGGATTTTTAACATACGCATCCAGCGTTGCTTTTAGTACTGTAGCCAATTCGGCATGATTGTAGGCTTTTTCGTTACCAAACAACCCGCTGTAAGCTTCAATAGGAACCAATCCATATTCTTTTGTGGCGTTTAGTACGTCGTGCGCTAGACCGCCTTCACCAAATTGTGTTTTTCCTTGGCGGAAGATATAATTTTGTGCTTTTTTAGGATACGTATTTCGTACCGTGTACATTTCAGATAAATCGATGCGTTTTCCGGTTAAGCGAATAATTTCCGATTCTAAAAAAGAAGAAGTTGAAAAACTCCAACATGTTCCGGTATTTCCTTGACTAATAACCGGAGTGGCATCTAAATCTATTAAGGTTTTAAATTGGTAACGCTCTTGTGCTGTGCTAATTATCGAAAATAAAACAACAATCAAAAGAGAAAAGTAGTAACGCATGGTATGTTTTTTTAATGAAGTATCAAAAATAAGGTGTTTTATTTAAACTCTTTTCTATATTTACGTTAAAATTTACAAGATGGAAAAACCTATTTGGAAAACGGCAAAAGAATATACCGATATAACCTATAAAAAATGCAGCGGAGTGGCTCGTATAGCTTTTAATCGTCCCGAAGTGCGGAATGCATTTAGACCAAAAACCACCAGCGAATTATTGGATGCATTTCACGATGCGCAAGAAGACACATCAATTGGAGTGGTCTTACTCTCTGCCGAAGGTCCATCTCCCAAAGACGGCGTGTATAGTTTTTGTAGCGGAGGCGATCAAAGAGCCAGAGGACATCAAGGATATGTGGGAGAGGATGGCTACCACAGATTAAATATTTTAGATGTACAACGGTTAATACGTTTTATGCCCAAAGCGGTTATTGCGGTTGTTCCCGGTTGGGCTGTTGGAGGCGGACACAGTTTGCACGTGGTGTGCGATTTAACACTTGCCAGTAAAGAACACGCTATTTTTAAACAAACCGATGCCGATGTAACCAGCTTTGACGGTGGTTACGGCAGTGCCTACCTTGCCAAAATGGTAGGGCAAAAAAAGGCAAGAGAAATCTTTTTTTTAGGAAGAAATTATTCTGCCCAAGAAGCCTTTGAAATGGGAATGGTTAATGCTGTTATTCCGCACAAGGACTTAGAAGCAACTGCTTACCAATGGGCACAAGAAATTCTATCCAAATCGCCAACCTCTATTAAAATGCTAAAATTTGCTATGAATTTAACCGATGACGGAATGGTTGGGCAACAAGTTTTTGCAGGGGAAGCAACCCGTTTGGCTTATATGACAGACGAAGCCAAAGAAGGGCGTAATGCTTTTCTTGAAAAACGAAAACCAAATTTTAAGAAAGAATGGTTGCCGTAAATTAATAGCAATACAGGAAAAACCCCTTTTTTTATTAAGATTTTTCTTTGACCTTTGTATTAGTAAAAACTAACCTCTAAATAATTTCAAAATGGGAAAACCGGCAAAATGTATTTCAGAAAACGAAGCAAGAACACTTCAAAATAATTGGGTAAACACTAGAGAACCTACTTTAACCAGAGAATTAGGTGAGCAGGATTGTAGAGAAGTTTTATTTTCTCTTGAAGAATTACAAGAATATTTAAACTATGTTAAAGATGAATCGGATAGGCAGGGGATAACCAACCCTGGTATTCGTGTTTATTTTGGAGCTTATGACGATAGTAACTCAAACAAGGCAACCGTTTTTTTAGCACCTACTAAAGCTATAACAGACGGTAGCGATAACAATTACAATATCGACGCTTACAACCGTGGTGTAAACGGTAATCCGCCAACAAGCTACTAACCAATCGTTCTAATGAGAGTAGCGTTTGAATTTATGTTTGTTTTTGAATGGATAGCTTTTTTTTATAGCTTATATTATTATAAGTTTAAAAAAGACAGGTTTTCATTATACATCTCGTTGTTTTTAGGATTAACCGTATTGGCTGAAACCGTAGGACACTATCCCATGTACTTAGATGATTTTGATTTTTTAAGTAAACTAAAGGGTACTCGTTTTGAAAAGAATTATTGGATGTTTAACATCTATACAATTATAAATGATATTTTTTATTTATGGTTTTTTATTAGAACATTTAAGTCGAGAAGAGTAAAAAAAATAATAACTTACTTCAGTTATGTTTATGTGGTTTTAGCGATAGGATATTTATTTACCCCAGATGTTTTTTTTGAAGGATCATCTAAATTTTCATTAATAGTTGGAACCACCTTGATTATTACTGCTATATTTACTTATTATCTTGAATTATTACAAGATGACAGAATCTTGTATCTTTCAAAATCCTTAACTTTTTACGTGTCTGTGGGGAGTTTGTTTTTTGCTTTAATAGCAACACCTGCGTTTCTTTATGATGCCTATTTTGTTGAAAAAAACAACCCCGAGTTTGTTAAAATCAGATATATATTAATAATTGCAGCTAATTATATATTGTACCCTGCTTACATTGTAGGTTTTATGGTTTGTACAAAAAGGTTAAAACAAGGAAAAAAATGTTATGAAAATTAATACCCTATGCTATTGAGTCAAGAAAATATTTTAAGTAAAGAAACCGTTTCTTTAATTGTATATGCTA
>WFXA01000239.1 GCA_015490835.1 Flavobacteriaceae bacterium
ATATAAAACTCCTAATGAAGTATTTTTAGCTAATTTTAAACAAAATGTTGCACTTATTAATTGAATCTAGCCTTTTATTAAGTAGAATAACCAACCACTTGGGCAATGTATGAAGTGTTGTAAGTGATAAAAAAATTCCTACCTTAGCAGGAAGTTCTTTACATTATTTTAATGCAGATATAAAGTCGTATAACGATTACTATCCCTTTGGCATGCTCCTACCTAACAGGCATCAAAACACCGCAGATTACCGGTATGGCTTCCAAAATCATAGCTTGTCCCGATGACGTAGGAAATCGGGAAAATGGACAACGAGCTAAAAGGTGAGGGGAATTCCATAAACTACAAGTTTAGAATGCACGACCCGAGAGTTGGGAGATTTTTTACTACTGACCCTTTAGAGATGCAATATCCTTTTTATAGTCCTTATCAATTTAGTGGTAATAGAGTAATTGATAGAGTTGAACGTGAAGGCTTAGAACCAAGAAAACCTTTAAGGTTGGTAAATTCATTGGCTTGGTATCAATTTGAAGGCGCTACTTGGAATTTCTTTGCTATTGATAATGGTAAATTGACAAAAGTTTATTCCACCAAAGGAATTGAATGGGAAATGGATTACATTTGGGGAAAAGGTACACGAGTATATCCGCATTTAGTTAGCAAATCTTGGGTTGAGTATAATGGAGAAGTTTATGATGCAACTGATTTAGATGGCACATTTACGGTAGATCAATTAGTTGAACAGCAAACATTGTCTGAAGTTTTAAGTAAATTAACAGAACTTCAAGCGTCTCTAAATAAGATTTCTGAAAGAGCAGCAGCAGTTTCAGTTGTAGAAGTTGCTGACGGAATTAAAAATATCTATAAAGGCTGGAAAGCCATAAAGGCTGCAAGAGCAGTTAAAGCAGCAGCAAAAGAAGTAACACATAAAAGTGTAGTTGATAAATTGAAAAGATATTTACTAAATCTTGACCATCCTGTTGGTGGTTCTAAAGCCAAATGGTTTCAAAAAGCATTGGGCTTTACTAAGAGCAATATGGATGATTTTGCAAAACAAATAGTTTTTGATTCAAATAAAGCAATTAAAACAGGTGCAAATAAACAAGGTACATTATTTAAGCAATTAATTAATATTAAAGGAGCAAACGGTAGAAAAATTAAAGTTCAATTTAATTTTATTAAACACCACAATGGTGATGTTAAATTAATAGGAACAATACCAACAAAAAAGTAATATGAAATTTAAAACTTATGATATAGTAAAAATAAAAAAAGCATTTACTTTAAATATTGAAGATAAAGAGATATCATTTCCAAGTAATATTGAAGGAGTAATTGTAGAAGATTATGATGATGAATTTTTAATAGAGTTTATAGATGGAGATAATAATACTAACTATGCTTTAATAGAAAAAGATGATTTAACGAAAGTTTGGAGTGATAATAATGAGCGGTAATGTCCTAAACCGTCACTTTTAGAAAATGACTGAAATTAAATGTTGATTACCCCCGCTGGTGCACGATTGCATCACGTTCCTATGCTAAATAAATCTATTAACAAGAGTTTGTTTTTCCGCCGGTAAGTAACTTTATCGAGACTATCGCTTTGGTTTTTTTGTATAACCAACAAATACGATTTTCGGTTTTGTAGGAATAATGCGGAACTATCTACGGTTTAAACGATTTACACGAAATAGTAAAAATTTTTATCCTATTTGTTGACATCACAAATCGTGATATCCAATTAAAAAACTATTTTTATAACCTAAAAAACAGACTAAGAATGAGTGATAAAATCAGTATTCCGGACGAAATAATTACAAATAAAATTTATATTATCAGAGATCAAAAAGTAATGTTAGATAGAGATTTAGCAGAACTTTACGGTGTAGAAACGAAACGATTAAAAGAAGCTGTAAGAAGAAATAAAGAGCGTACATCAAATTAGAACAAGCGTCATTACACATTGGCTTAAAATGTACAATCTTCGAGAAGTGCAATATATGGCAGGACATCGTTACGTCAGTTCAACAGAAGCCTATTTAATCAACGATTTAGAAGATTTATATTAATAAGTATCATCCAATAGGTTAAAATAGAAATATGGAACAAAATTTGTATATTTGTTATACTAAAAATACAGAAATTATGGAAGCAATAGATTTACGACAAAACGTTTTAGATTATATAAATAATAAAGCGGATAGCAGATTTTTACGATTGGTAAATGCTTTAGCAAAAACCTATCAAGAGGAAGAAACAACAGAACGAATAAGTATTGAACAATACAATAAAGAAATTGATGAATCTATTGCACAAATAGAAAGAGGAGAATTTTACACACAAGAAGAAGTTGAAAAAATGGCGAAAGAATGGTGAAAATGAAAGTCATTTGGAGTAAAAACGGTTCGTTACAACTAAAAGAATCTTTAAAAGATTTAAGAGAAAAATCACCAAAAGTAGCTTCAAAAGTTAAAAATAAAATCCTTAAAACAGCAAGAGATTTATCCAATAATCCAGAAATCTATAGTCCAGATAGATTTAAAAAAGATAATGATGGAACAATTAGAGCTTTTGAAAAATACAGCTATCGAGTAACTTATCAAGTAGAAAAAACACGTGTAGTAATATTACGAGTTCGACATACAAGTAGAGAACCGTTAGAACATTAAAAATCCCCACCCCGCCAAGCCCAAATTATTACTAAGGCAACAAACCCTTGTGTTTGGTGTGGTTCCCCGCCTGCGGACGGACAGGCGCTCGCCATCACTGCTGCATTTTATTGGCTTGCCAAAAGCGCTCACACAGCACATTACTTTTTTGCAATAGAATTTAATATTTAAAAGACGATTATCGACAAAAAAGTAAAAAGCTGAACGCACTATCGTTTGTCTCATTCCAATAATAGTTGAAAATCCATCACATCGCAAACCTCTTTTTCAACTATTATCGGAACGTTTTGTACTTCAAATAAAACGTTTTAAAAAGTAACAGAACAGACGCGGTGTACTGAGCTTGTCGGAGTGAAAAGGGAGCAGTAGCAAGACAGAGGATTTTGACCCCGATAACTATCGGGAGAAAAAACGGGGTTGCTACTGCGAGGGTATTAAAAGAAAATAACGTATATTAGCAAGGTCAACAGACGCACGTTCTTTTATAAAATTTTGAAAATAAGGCTTTAGAGAAAATTGGTCAACCGCTTCAAAAAAAGCGTAAGATTAGTTTTCCTTTGGCATGCTCTTACCAAACAGGCATCAAAACACCGCAGATTATAGGTATGGCTTCCAAAATCATAGCTTGTCCCGATGACGTAGGAAATCGGGAAAATGGACAACGAGCTAAAAGGTGAAGGGAATTCTTTAAATTATAAATTTAGAATGCACGACCCGAGGGTGGGAAGGTTTTTTGCGGTGGATCCTCTGGCTGCTAAATATCCTCACTACTCGCCATATTCTTTTAGTGGAAATAAGGTTATACATAGAGTAGAATTGGAAGGATTAGAAGACGCTAAATTTGGTATGCAAATTGATTGGAATACAGCATTGGAAATGGCTGGAGAAGGAGCAACTACTGAACAAGTTGTAGAAAAATATAATCAAATACATTATGCAGGTACCAATCAAATAAGAACCGAATTATTCAAATCTCAATTTTCTCACTATTTACCAAAGAAGTTTATAGATAAATATAGTTCTTATGAAGGAGGAACTTTGAATATTACAGAACAAGAAGCATTAGATGTTAACCCATATTCAGTTGCTATATATCAAGGAAAGAATAGCAAGAAATATCAAGAAGAAAAAGATAATTTCTTGAATGAGTTAAATTCATTAAAAGCTGGAGAGTCTAAAAAGGTTAAGTTGTCTGTATCTGGAAAGGCAGGAACACAAGGGAGTTTAGGGCAATTTACGATTAATTTTGAAGGAATTTTGACCAGAGGAGATGATAAAGAGTGGAGTTTTGAAGGAACAATGCAGTTTTATGATAAATGGGATTTTGATAAGAAGAAAGATGGAGGAAGGACTTCAGGAAGTGAAACAGCTACTCAAATAGGTAGATTATTTTTACCAGGTAAAGGTTTTGATATTTATTCCCCTAAAATTAAAGTAAAACAAACCAGTAAAGACCAGAAAGTTGATTGGTGGAAAGATAAAGAAATTAAAGAAGTGAAATCAAATGCAGCAGAGTTAGTACCATACTTTGATGAGGAAAAAGGAGGTTAATATTAAGTATATATGAAAGCGAAAATATTGATATTATTGATTTTAGTGCAAATTACCTTTTCCTGCAAAGAAGAGTATTGTGTAAAAGAAATTAGAAAACTTACTGATATAAAATTGCCAGAAAATATAGAGGTTATTGAATGTCACGATAATTTGGGAGTATCAGTTTGTTTTTGAATATAAATTAAACGATTTATCCGAAGTAGATTCTTTTATTGAAAAAAATAAATTGCTTCAATACAGGGATAAAAAAGAGACCAACAGTAATATAGTTTTAGAGACATCTGTAATAGATTATGTTGGAGAATTTTTTGAACCAAATAAATTTTACCCAAAAACAAAAACAACATATTATGTTCAAAAAGATAATTACTCTATCGTTTTTGATAAGTCTAAAGGTATTTTTATTGGTGTAGTTGAGTATTAGTTATCATTTTACAAAGCCTTCAATTGGTAATGCCCCAAACCGGCACTTTTAGAAAATGACTAAAATTAAATATTGATTATCACCGCTTGTGAGCGATTGCATCGCGTTCCTATGCTAAATAAGTTTATTAACAAGAGTTTGTTTTTCCGCCGGTAAGTAACTTTATCGAGGCTATCGCTTTGGTTTTTTTGTATAACCAACAAATACGATTTTCGGTTTTGTAGGAATAATGCGGAACTATTAGCGATTTACAGGAGGATATAAATAAGAATCATCTAATTGGATAAATAAACTATTTTTTACAACAAAAAAATTAAAGTATAAAATGAATAAAAAAAGTATAATCCCAAACGAGGTAATTACCAATAAAATATACGTTATCAGAGGGAAAAAAGTAATGTTAGATAGAGATTTAGCAGAACTTTATGATGTGAAAAATATACGATTACGAGAACAAGTTAAAAGAAATACAGAGAAATTTCCAGAGCATTTTATGTTTAGATTAACGAAAACAGAAACAGATTTTATGGTATCGCAAAATGCGATACCTTCAAAAAAACATCTTGGAGGTTCTTTACCTTACGTTTTTACGGAACACGGAATATTACAATTAGCTAATGTTTTAACAGGAAGTAGAGCAACACAAATGAGCATTAGAATTATTGAAGTTTTTGTACAAATGCGAGAAGCATTAACCGATAATTTAAACCTAAAATTAGAGATTGAAGAAATCAAAAAGAAACTAACAAATCACAGTAAAAACATCGAATTAGTCTTTAATTATTTAGATGAATTAATTGAAAAGAAAGACAAACCAAGAACAAAAATCGGTTACAAGAAATAATATCCCACGCAAACCAAACCCAAATTTTTGCAAAAGGCAGAAAGCCAACGAAAAAACCGTGTTTTACACGCGCATAAATCAAACCTATTTATTATATTTACAACAGAATAAACCCGAAAACTTCATGGAATTTTTATATGAATAATGCGGGTAAATGTTCTTAAAAATATTTTTTAAAAGTAGCTTTCAAGTAATACCTATTCTTAATATAAGATAGTACAAAACTATTTTATATTTTAGTATGGTTAATGCAGTTACAGAATGAAAATAGTTTAATGAGAAAACTTCAAATTAAACTATATTGAATTCGTATTCACCCTTAAATTCTATTATTTTGGTGGATTATAAAAATTTTGGCATAGTTTTCCCTTAGTTTTAGTATTTTTACGACCTGTTATGAAAAAGTATATTACGTTAGTATTAGTTATCACACTACTCTCCACAGTTAATAGTATTGCTCAAGATGCTCAAAAACCTGTTCTAATAGAAGGTCATGTGCTAAATGACGCAACAGATAAGCCGTTGGAAAACGTAAATATTGTTAATCTCAATACTGTTAGAGGAGCAACGACAGACGTAGAAGGTTTTTTTAAAATAAAAGCTTCGGTAAATGACACATTATATTTTTCTTATTTAGGTTTTAAATCTATTCGTGTAAGAGTTTCTAACGACTGGCTAAAATATGGAGATATTAAAATTAAAATGACAGAGTTAGGTATTGCTCTTGAAGAAGTAGTAGTAAAAGAAGTACAGCTTACAGGCTATGTAGAGGTAGATGCGCGTCTTATTCCTATTTACGATAATTATCGTTATCGAATTGCCGGAGTAGGAGCCGGATATGAAGGAGGACATAAAAAACCGGGAGCCGTAAGTAGAGTTCTAAGCGCAATTTTTAATCCGGCGGATTTCCTGTATAATATATTTGGAAAAAAACCTAAAGAAATGCGCAAACTACGGCAAATGAAAGAAGATGATGAGATTAGAAATTTATTACAATCTAAGTTTGATAGAGAAACATTAATGATGGTTTTACAACTTGAAAAAGTTGATATCGACGAAATTTTAAATCAATGTAACTACTCAAAAGACTTTATTAAAACCGCTAATGATCTTCAAATTTTAGATGCCATAAGCTCTTGCTACGAAGAATATAAAGTCCTAAATAGAGACAAAGGGTAAATGTTTCAGCCCATTGTACATTACTCTTTACATTTTTTATTACCCGGAATAATCGCTTGGCTTTTCTTTACAAATAACTGGAAAAGAGCTTGGCTCATTATGATAGCGACAATGTTTATAGATTTAGACCATCTGTTAGCTATTCCCATTTTTGATCCCAATCGATGCAGTATTAATTTTCACCCGTTACATTCCTATTGGGCGTTTCTGGTATATATCGTATTGTTTTTCAGTAAAAAAACCAGAACTATTGCAGTAGGGTTAATTTTACACATCCTTACAGATTTTATAGACTGTTTGTTTATGAATTAGTATCTTTAGCAAGTTATTTTAAATTATAGACAATGCAAGTGCTAGTCGAAAAACAAAAACAATTTTTTAACACACACACTACAAAAGATATTTCTTTTAGAAAAGAACAGTTAGATAAATTAGAGCGTATTTTAAAAAAGAATGAAAAGGCACTTTTTGAAGCCATTTATTCCGATTTTAAAAAATCGCAATTTGATACATTTACTACCGAATTAGCCTTGCTATACCACGATATAAAACAAGCAAAAAAATGTGTAAAAAAATGGGCTGAAATCAAACGTGTAAAAACCAATTTTTTAAATTTTCCTGCAAAAAGCTATATTATCCCCGAACCTTTCGGTGTGTGTTTGGTAATAGGAGCTTGGAACTACCCATACCAATTATCACTTGCACCGGCAATTGCCGCCATTGCTGCCGGAAATACAGTTATTATAAAACCCAGCGAGATACCTACTAAAACCAGTGCCGTAATGGCAAGTATTATTAATAAAAATTTTCCTAAGGAATTTTTTACTGTTGTCGAAGGCGGTATTACGGAGACAAGTGAATTATTAGAACAAAAATTTGATAAAATATTTTTTACCGGAAGTACACAAGTAGGAAAAATTGTTTACCAAGCTGCTGCAAAAAATATCACTCCCGTAACATTAGAGTTGGGCGGAAAAAGTCCTGCATTTGTAACAAAATCTGCAAACTTAAAAATGACGGTAAAACGATTGGTATGGGCTAAGTTTTTAAATGCCGGACAAACGTGCATAGCTCCGGATTATGTAATGGTACATAAAAGTATAGAAAAAGAGTTTTTAAAACAGGTTATAAACGAAATTAAAAAAGAACATTTTACAGTTGAAAATGGAAACTATGTGCAAATAATCAATGCCAAAAATCTTTCTCGATTAGAACAACTTCTTCAACCCGAAAAGATTTATTTTGGAGGTAAAATAGATGCTGACAACCTTATTCTTCAACCTACTGTGATGCATCAAGTAACCTTTGAAGACAAGGTTATGCAAGACGAAATCTTCGGTCCCATTTTACCTGTTTTATCCTATGATTCGTTACCGGAAGCAATCAAACAGGTATCTAAACTTCCGAAGCCTCTTTCATGTTATGTTTTTTCAAAAAATAAAAATGAAATTAAACAAGTACTACATCAACTATCTTTTGGTGGAGGAGCTGTAAATGAAGCGGTAATGCATATTACAAACCCCAATCTTCCATTTGGTGGTGTAGGGGCAAGTGGTATAGGAAATTACCATGGTGAAGCCGGCTTTAAGGCTTTTAGCCATTATAAAAGTGTGTTGGATAAACCTACTTGGATAGAGTTAAATTTAAAATATTATCCGCATACGGCTAAAAAACTTTCAATAATAAAAAAGATATTAAAATTTTAATGAAAACAAAAAAAAGAATTTTAATAATAGCAGTGTTACTGGGATTGGGTATTTTGTTTTTTATACCGGTAGTGCCACAATCTGTTCCTACAGAAGTATCGACTCAAGAGGGTGGTTATATGAATATATCATATAAACTTTATAGCATCAACGAAATTATTCAAAATCCGGAGCGTCATTTTTCTTGGTTTCCGCATAATGAGCAAACCAAAAAATACAATATCACATCACTCACAATAGCTATTGGAGTTATTATGCTAATAGGGTTATTTCTTTTGCGACTAATAAAACGAATAAAAACCTAATGAAATCTCAAAAATATCAAGGAATTTTATGTAAATCTAATATTAAAAATAAGGTGAAAGATACCATTGCGGTAGAGGCACCTTTACAAATAAACATTAATAACAAACCCTTTACTGTAACCATGCGTTTACCCGATAAC
The DNA here is from genome assembly GCA_015490835.1 of Flavobacteriaceae bacterium. Lineage (GTDB taxonomy): Bacteria > Bacteroidota > Bacteroidia > Flavobacteriales > Flavobacteriaceae > Marifrigoribacter. The sequence goes on from WFXA01000239.1 coordinate 8,825, forward strand.
GATGCCGAACTTGTTTTAGGTTTGTTACATTCTGAAGGAATTTTAAATGCAAATTCGTATATTCCTACTATTGAGTTTTCAGAAAAAAATAGTATTTCAATTGCTGAAGTTACTATATCTGAAAATAATTTGGAAAGTGGTTATTCAAACAGCCGAACACTTTTATCTGTAAGCTCATGCGGAATCTGCGGAAGAACCGATATTGAAGATATTTTGCAAAAAAAGAATCCATTGAACTCTTTAGATGTTTTATCTCTCAATAAATTATGCAGTATGTTTGACGTTGTGCATAAAAAACAACCTGTTTTTCTAAGTACCGGAGGTACGCACGCAGCCGGAATTTTTACCCTAACCGGAAAATTACTGTCTATTCAAGAAGATATAGGAAGACACAATGCGGTTGATAAAGCTATAGGCGATCTGGCGTTTTCCAAATCACTTTCAAAAGCAAAAGTATTAGTTGTAAGTGGAAGAATCTCTTACGAGATAGTTGTTAAATGTTTTAAAGCCCAAATTCCTTTTCTGGCAGCAGTTTCCTCACCTTCTTCTCTATCTATCGATTTTGCTAAGGAGCTGGGAATTACATTACTAGCCTTTTGTAGAGATAAAAAAGCTACTTGTTACTCATTTCCGGAGAAGATAGAAGTAGATTGATTATATTTGTAAACAGTAATAAACAATTGGTAAACATCTTATAGTAGAAATTGAATACGATTTATGAACGAAACAGAAGATAATTATTTAGACAATCACTATATACACAAGAGTAATTGGTTACGTGCAGCAGTATTGGGTGCAAACGACGGGATTTTATCAACCGCAAGTATAGCAATAGGTGTTACTGCGGCAAGTGCAACCCGAGAGCCTGTGATTTTGGCTACTGTGGCTGGATTGGTGGCGGGAGCGTTGTCAATGGCGGCGGGAGAATATGTTTCGGTCAGTTCGCAAACCGATATTGAAAAAGCAGATATTCAAAGAGAAAAAAAAGAGTTAGAAGAAATGCCGGAATTAGAACTTCAACGATTAGCCCAAATATATGAAAAGAGGGGATTAAAAAAAGAAACGGCTTTTACTGTGGCAAAAGAATTAACAGAGTTTGATGCTTTGGGAGCGCATGTAAGAGATGAGCTTGGTATAAATGAAATGAGCGAAGCAAAACCATTACAAGCTGCTTTTGCATCGGGTTCGGCTTTTATAGCCGGAGGTGCCCTGCCATTACTTGTAGTCTTGTTTGTTCCTTTGGCAAGTATGGAATTTTATTTATACGGATTTTCAATATTATTTTTGGCAATTTTGGGTTCTGTTGCTGCAAAAACAGGTGGTTCAAGTATTTTTAAAGCTGTGGTAAGAATTACCTTTTGGGGAACAATAGCAATGGGACTCACAGCATTTGTAGGTTCGTTTTTTGGCGTACATGTCTAAAAATAAACTCAAAATAATCCGTGAATTTTCGGTTTATGGAATTTGAAAATCTATATCTATATTGACTGTAGCGGTTCCTTTATTTGTAAGCGTAAAGGGTACATCAAGCAAGCTGTTTATATAATCTCCGCTTGAAAAGTTTAAATCTCCGTTACTATCATAAATAGCATTAGCATAATATGTTCCGGGATGCATGTAGTTAAAGTTATACGCTATCGAATTATTGCTTCCCATAAACACATACCTGGAACGAAAATCTAAATTTTCCGGAATAAAAACGTTACCATTAAATAAAGGCTGCGTTGTTATAATTATTATTACTTTCTTATTATTGTCAATGGTAGTCGGCTCAGAAATGGTGATATTAACGATTGAATTACCTAAGTAGGGTTGCTCTTCTTCCGGGTAAGGATCTGATGATTCAGAATAAAAAACAGCTTCAGAAAAATTATCAAAAGTATTCGAAAAATCGATAGTCAGTTCTTTTTGAGGGAAATTAAATATCGAAATTGCTTCTTGAGCAGATGTAGTGTCTTTTAGTTTTGCTGTCCATTTCATATGCGTTTCGGGAGCCGGTAAAGTGTTATACAGATTGGTGAAAGAGTGCATTATTAAGCTGTCTTGTTTAAATGTAATATCGGTATAAACACGGTTTCCTCCTGAAATTGGGTCAACAAATCTGTAAAATGATTTTGAAGAATCTTCATATAAACTGTCTATCATCATATATGAATTGCGTACTGAGCCGGCAAATCCACCACCATTTCTGAATGCAATTTTGTATTTGTTATCATATTTGCAAATAAAAAAACTCATAAAGATATCGTTGACAGAATCCAACTCGTTTTTTGCAGAAACTTGAGAAGGAGATATAGGTCTAAAATCCACAATCCATTCTGCGAAATCGCCAAGTGGTGTAGGAGAATATACGGGTCCGTTCCAAATACCGGAAAGCTTATTTAATATACTATAACCTTCAACAATTGATGAGTTATTTATTGGAGGTAATTCGCCGGGAATATCTGTATCATCCTTTTTGCAAGAAAAAATTACAGATAAAATTAAAACTCCAAAAACCAATTTTGTTTTTATTTGTTGCATACTGTTTGTTTTGAAATTTGAGTGCTGTCCTATTTATACCAATTTTTTAGTAAAAAAAATCGTGTTAATGTTTACGTAAAGTTTGTTAAAAATATTTAAATAAACTCATTACTTAAAACGATGTTTAGGTGTTTTTATTTTGTGCTTATATTGGTTTGCACAGATTTAAGCTACTTATGATCTCTTATTACACCACTTCGTTGTGTTTACTAA
>WFXA01000240.1 GCA_015490835.1 Flavobacteriaceae bacterium
ATTGAAATATATTGAATTCGTATTCGGTATGATACCAAAAAACACCTATTTTTTAGCACGATAAAATAATTTAGTTTGAGTTTAATTGAAAGAAAACTCGATTAGGTATAATGATTTTATTTCAAAATGCATAAACCCTTACTAATGACCCCAAAGAAAAACATCCTACCATTTTTAAAGCGACAAAAGAAAAAACGTATATGTTGGCATTAAAATAAAAAATTAACATAAAATGCAACCTAACATTAAGAAAATCTTTATATTAGCATTATTTTATTAGATATTTGAGGTTTTTTTTATAAAAACTCATTTTTTTTTATAATTTTATAAAAAATTTTTAAAGGTATTATTGCATTATGCGATTAGAAGATTCGGTATTTATTTCATTACAACCTAAAAAAATAACTTTCCCATTTGGTGATTTTTTCTTTTTTGAAAAATTTATGGTGGCAGAAATTTGTGAAGGTATTCATTTTGGCTGGGATAAAGTTATGCAATTAGTACAAGAAGCATATAATCATTATGGTGCTAACTTTAAAATTGCTTACATTTCAAACCGGATAAACTCATACTCCATTGAGCCCGTTACTTGGATGAAGTTGAGAAAAAATGGTCATAATTTTATAACAGCAATTGCTGTTGTTTCCTATACAGATTTAGCTGTTAAAATAGCTACTTTAGAAAAAGTATTTGCAAGCGCCAGTTTAAAAAGATGTACTAATTTAGACGAGGCTATTAAATGGGTGAGGACACTTAAAGAATTTAACTAATTTTTTTTTTTTGAAACTTTATTTTCAATTTATACTGTTAACTTTACTAACAAGTTTTCAAAATACAAAAACTTTAACCGGACTCACAAATGTTTCACAATATAGCGATGAGTTTGGTTTTGATATAAGGTATGCGTCTTCCAATAATTTTATAGGTGAGCGTATGTACGACTGTTCTTTGTGTTTACTTCAACCTGAAGTTGCAGAGGCACTTAGAGATGCTAACGATTATTTTTGTTATTTAGGTTATCGCATTAAAATATTTGATTGTTACCGTCCGCTTTCTGTTCAAAAAAAAATGTGGAAAAAAGTACCTCGTGCTACTTATGTAGCAAATCCTTATAAAAAAGGATCTATTCATAACCGCGCTGCAGCAGTTGATATTACGTTAGAAACTTTAGATGGTTGCCCTGTTTTTATGGGAACAGATTACGATTTTTTTGGTCGAGAAGCACATATAGACTATTTTAAATTTCCTCAATATATTATTAATAACCGCAAGTTACTACAAGAGGGAATGAAAAAATTTGGATTTCAAACCATACGAACAGAATGGTGGCATTTTAGTTATAAAAAAAATTACAACTATCCCGTTTTAAACATTCCTTTTCCTTGCGAAGCATCTAACTAATATTTTATGATTGAGTATAGCGATTTCCTGCTATCTTTGTCAAAATTTTTTAGGTATGGATATTTCAATTAAAACTTTCAAAATTATAAGCGTTTTAGAAGCTATTTCGTTCTTACTGTTACTTGGAGTGGCGATGCCACTTAAGTATATTTGGGGATTACCTCAATTTGTTCAAGTGGTGGGAATGTTACACGGATTATTATTTATTGCTTATATTTATGGAGCTTTTGCTATGTACTCTAAACTAAAATGGTCTAAAACTACTTTATTAATTGTTATTCTGTGTTCGGTTTTACCATTTGGTCCCTTTTATGCAGATAAAAAATACTTGCCGCAATAAATGATCGATTTTTTAAATAAATATGGTTTTTGGTTTCAGAAGTTTCTTCAAGAAAAAGGAATCAACCCGGATATTGCTTCTTTTTTAAATGTAATACTTAGCGTTGTAGTTGCGGGTTTCATTATTTTTGTGTTAGATTTTATTTTAAGAAAAATAATCGTTTCTGCTTTTATTCTTTTCAGCAATAAAACAAAATCAACTTTCGATGATTTTTTAGTTAAAAGTAATTTCCCGAAATATATTGCTCATTTTATTCCGGTTTCAATAGTTTGGAGTCTTACTCCTTTTGTTTTTAAAGAATACCCGTTACTAGTGCTATTATTAACGCTACTCATAGACATATACATCGTTATTCTTTTTATTTTAGTTTTTAGAAGTATTCTACGAAGTACTGTAAATTACTTACGAAAAAAAGAACGGTATAAAGACAAACCTCTTGAAAGTTATTTGCAAGTATTAATGATTTTTGCTTGGGGCTTGGGCATCTTTTTTATTATTTACAAACTCACCGGTTACTCTATTGAGAGTTTTGCAACCCTAGGAGCTACCTCTGCGGTAATTATGCTTATTTTTAAAGATACCATTTTAGGGTTTGTTGCAAGTATGCAAATTTCTATAAACGATATTGTGCGAATTGGTGATTGGATTACATTTAGCAAATATGGTGCAGATGGCTATGTAACCGAAATTAACTTAGCCACCGTTAAGGTGCAAAATTTTGACAATACTTTTACAACTATCCCGACGTATAGCTTAATTTCAGAATCTTTTCAAAACTGGAGAGGAATGCAGGAATCTGACGGAAGGCGAATAAAGCGATCGCTATATATTAAACAAAATACTATTAAATTTCTTACAAAAGAGGATATTGAACGATTTAAAAAAATTGAATTAATTTCAGATTATTTAAATCATAGAGAAAAAGATAACGAAGCATTTAACAGAACAAAAAAGATAGATACATCACTTCCCATTAACGGAAAAAACCAAACAAACTTGGGCGTTTTTAGAAAATATATTGATGCATACTTACAAACCAATCCGGCAATTAATAAGAACATGTTTTTGATGGTTAGATACTTGCAACCTACTACAAAAGGAATTCCTGTAGAAATATTTTGTTTTAGTTATGATAAGAAATGGGAGAATTATGAACACATTCAAGCAGATATTATAGACCATGTGGTTGCATCTGTAGAATATTTTGACCTTGAACTCTTTGAACTTCCCTCGGGAAAAGACATTCTAATGCTGGCAGATTAATTTCTGAAAAACAGCTAGTTTGTATTACTTCTTTCATTAAACATTTTAAGAATTTCTGAACGTTTAATCTTTCCGGTTTCGGTAATTGGAAACTTTGAAAAAGTATATATCTTTTTTGGACGTTGGTAGTTATCTAACACCGAAAACGCCTGTTTAATAGTTTCTTTATTAATAGATGAATCGGTTTCGATAATAAGAATTACCATGTTCCCTAAAATAACATCTTTTTCTGAAGCAATAATAAAGGGTTCATGAATAAAATTAGACAATTTTTTTTCAACTTGCTCCGGAAAAACTTTAATTCCGCCACTGTTTATTACATTGTCGTATCGTCCTAACCATTCAAATTGTGTTTTGGAAATTAGGTTAACCAAATCGTTAGTAACAACTTTTTCTTCAGAAACCGTAGGTGCATCAATAACCAAACATCCTCTTTCATCTTTTTCAAAACAAATATTAGGCAATGCAGAATAATAGTTGCTTTTATTTGTTCCGTTTACACTTCGTGCGGCAATATGTGTTATAGTTTCGGTCATTCCGTAGGTTGCAAAAACCTGTGTAGAAATAGATTGCAATTCGTCTTCAAGTTTAGGATTAATCTCTCCTCCACCAATAATTATTTTCTTCACCTTTTCTAATGCACGTACCGAATGGTGAACCTGGTAGGGTACCATTGCAACAAAATCGTACGAATTATCATATTGGGTAAGCGCATCTTTTTCGGGTGCCACAATATGCAAATGCCAGCCTAAAGTCATTGCCCTAACCAGCATCATTTTACCGGCTATATATCCCGCAGACAAACATAATAGAGCCGATGTACCCGAAGGTAAATTAAAATAGTCCCCTGTGGCAACAGCACTATTAATCATAGCGTTTTTAACGATTTTAATATTCTTTGGCGTTCCGGTTGAACCTGAAGTCCTTACTGTTAAAAAGGGAGAATCATTAAACCACTGCTTAAGAAATTCACCAATTAACTTTTCGTGTTGGTGACCGTGATTAATTAAATCATCGGCTAACTTAAGCAACGTTTCTTCATTATAAAATAATCCGTTTAGTTTAAAAGAAGAATGAAGTGGCTGAGACATTGGTATAAATTAAGATATATCTACAACATAGGGTTCTGCCGGAGGTGTTACTTTACCAAAAAGTTTTTCTCCCCAGCTTTTCCACTTATATCGCCAAGCCATAATAGCAATTATAACAGGATATAGTATAAAAACCGGCATAATTACATCAAATCCGGTTGCCGGTTCACTAATATCTTTTAAAATAGAGTGCGTTTGAAACACCGTCCAATCTGTTGTAACAAGCAACGCTCCAATAAGGTTGTTTGCTGCGTGAAAACCCAAAGCGAGTTCCATTCCCTCATCCATAAGCGTAATAATTCCCAGAAATAAACCGGTGCCGATATAATAAATCATTATAATGGGACCCATTTTATCTACTTCGGGGTTAAAATAATGTAGCCCGCCAAAAATTACCGAAGTAAGAACTAATGGTATCCATTTGTTTTCAACTAATACGCCAATTCCTTGCATTAAATAACCTCTAAAAAGGTATTCTTCAAAACTGGTTTGCAAAGGCACCATAATAATAGCTATTACAGATAGAATAGCAAATTTAACGGGTTGAAACTGAACTATGTAATTTTCGGGATTTGTCTTATAATCTATTATGGTAGTAACAATTGTAAAAACAGCAATTAAAGCAAAGGAAAACCAAATACGACTCCAATCTACTTTTTTCCTAGATGTAGTTAGTGTTTTAAAAGGTTGTTTATGAAGGTATTTCACCATAAGATACAGCCCAAGCAATCCAAAAGCAAACCCCAAAAGCATTAAAAACAAAGTGAGGTTACTCTCTAAAACAGTCATTATTTTATTAGGATCTTCGAGTTGAGAGATATCACCTCCCTCACTAACAAGTTTAAAAGTAACTAATAAAATTAACGGTATAGAGCCCAATTGAGATGCCATAAAAGCCACAATTGCCCCTACTAAATATCGCCACCCTTCGTGTTTGTTTTTAAATGCTTGTTCTATGTACATAATTTATAGTAAATTTTTTGTTAGTTATTATTTTACAGGTTTTAATCTAAATTCCCAATGTTTGTTGTTATCATAAAACAAAGAACCATTGGTAACATCTAAAGGTGAAGGAATATTATTGGTAAACAAACTACCTGTTCCCAAGCCCTGTGGCAAGATACTATTTTTTGTAAAAGTATATTGTGCAATGGCGTTTAATCCTATATTACTTTCTAAAGCCGAAGTAATCCACCAACCTGTTTGATGTTTTTTTGCTAATTGAATCCAAGTATCACTACCCGTAAAACCTCCTATTAAAGTAGGTTTTAAAATAATGTACTGTGGCGCAATGGTTTTTAATAAGGCTTGTTTTTTAGTATCGTCAAAAACACCTATAAGTTCTTCATCAAGAGCGATTGGCAAAGGTGTTTGTTCGCAAAGTTTTGCCATTTCTTGCCATTGTCCCTGTTTAATTGGTTGCTCAATAGAATGGATATCAAATTCTGAAAGTATTTTAAGCTTCTCTAATGCTTCGGTTGGAGTAAATGCTCCGTTTGCATCAACTCTGAGTTCTATTTCATTTAATGAAAATTCTTTTCTAATAAACCGAAGCAACTCTATTTCCGAATTAAAATCGATGGCTCCAATCTTCATTTTAATACAAGTAAAACCCGAATTTACTTTTTGGATAATCTGTTTTAACATAAAGGATTTTTCTCCCATCCATATCAAGCCGTTAATGGGTATCGATGCTTTTCCGGTTGAAAAAGAAGACGGAAAAATTTTAAATTTATCCTTAGAATAAAAGGATTTAAAAGCGATTTCAACTCCAATTTGAATAGAAGGAAATTCTATTAGTTCATTTAACAATTGTTTTTCTCCTAACTCAATATTATCACAAACCCATTGAAGTTTTTTTTCATAATCGGGTCTGTCGTCTATACTTAAGCCTTTAAAAATCCCACACTCTCCAACGCCACTTTTATTTTTATCATAAATTTGTAAAAAGAAAGTTTCTTTTGTTTTTAATATTCCTCTGGAAGTACCGGCAGGTTGTTTAAAGTGTAAAATATATTTTTGATAAGAGGCTTCTAACTTCATTACAGTTCTATTGATTCGCTTACCTCAAGTAACATTAAATCTTTTCCGGCATCAAAGAATTTTCGTTTTGCCTCATCATGGTTAATTTCTATAAAACCAAAAGTATCATAATGAACACCCAGTATTTTATCGCATTGCAAAAAATCGGCAGCAATAACAGCATCGTCTATTCCCATTGTAAAATTATCGCCTATTGGAAGTATGGCTAAGTCTAATTTTGTTTGCATAGCAATAAGCTTCATATCCATTGTTAGGGCAGTATCGCCTGCGATATAAATATTTTTGTGTTCCCCTTCTATAACAAATCCTCCGGGCTGCCCACCGTAGGTTCCGTCTTCAAACGAACTGGTATGAACTGCATTTACGTATTTCACTTTTCCAAAATCAAATTGCCAAGTTCCGCCATGATTCATAGGGTGAACCGTAATTCCTTTGGCTTGATAATACATGGCTATTTCGTAATTACTCACTATTACAGCTCCAGTATTCTTAGCTATCATTTCTGCATCTTGTACGTGATCAAAATGAGCGTGAGTAAGCAAAATATAATCGGCTTTAAGGTCTAACGGATTTACTTTGTCTTTAGAAAGCGGATTGCCCGTAATAAAGGGATCTACTAAAATATGTTTTTCTGAAACTTCAATAGCAAGCGTATTTTGCCCAAAAAAAGTAATTTTCATCTGTTTATAATTTTATATTTTGTTCATTTTCAGTAGTTTGAAATTTGTTGCAAAACACTAAGTAAATTAAATTTTCATCTTCATGCTCTATGGCAATACTCTTGTGTGCTTAGCGTTTGTTGTCAGTTTCATCTACGGGGTTTC
>WFXA01000241.1 GCA_015490835.1 Flavobacteriaceae bacterium
ACATATTACAACACGAACAAGTCCATTTTGATATTTCAGAATTGCATGCTCGAATTTTAAAAAAAAGCATACAAGCGTATTCGTTTTCTAAAAATATTAAAAATGAAATGAATGCTCTTTACAACAAGACCGAAATTAGTCGTCGTGCCATGCAAGATAAGTTTGACTTCGAAACCAACCACTCTAAAAACCACGAAAAAGAAAAACAATGGGAAACCTTTGTTGCCCAACAACTTAAAGCGTATGAAAAATGGCGATAGTACACCCCAACCCAATGCCAATCATCTAATAGAGCTGGCAAACTATAAAATGCCATTTGGTAAATACAAAAACTACCGTCTGTTAGACATCCCTGAATATTATTACACTTGGTTTTCTCAAAAAGGGTTTCCGCAAGGCAAATTAGGGTTAATGATGAAAGAAATGTATGAAATTAAAATTAACGGATTAGAAAACTTGCTTAAAAAATTGGTTGAAAAATAAATATACTAAACCAAAACATACAATTGTAAGTTTCTTGCATCCCATTGATGTTACTATATATAACGTGAGTTCTATCTAAATTCAGTAAAATAACGTTTTAATAATTTACAGACATATCTGTTAAAAAAAAGGTTTTAAAATTTCTAAAACCAGAGATATGAAATGACACTTGGAAGGTCATTATTTCTTAAAAAGAAATTTTATTATTTCCGATACGTTTTTCCGTTGGAAAGTAAATTTTTCTACCAAAAAGAAATTTATTCTTAATAAAAATCATAAAAAAACATCACCGTTTATAAAGGTAACAGTAAAAAGGCATACTTCATCAGCAGTATTGGTTTCGTATTAAAATTTTATGGTATGGTCGGTATTTTCTGTAGCATCTACTTACCCTGTCCGCACCGAGTGTTCCTTGTTTTTAAACCCGATTTAAAATAACTTTTCGGAATAAGGAATTTATCGCTTCGTTCTCATCACTGTCGTCCGGAAAATAGTCTGAGTAATATTGGTTTAAATGAGTAAGTGGGTCTATTTGAAAAACTCCGTTTGCTCCGGCAACCGGATTCGGTAGATACTCTTTATTTTCCCTGCTAAATCATCATAGCATTGTCTTAAAAATGGGGATGCTCGACGATTAGAAAGTATTTTTGATAAAACCATCACAGTTATTCATTTACAAAAGCCACACTATGGCAAGCAACAATAGCAGCGGTTTCGGTACGCAACCGAGAAGTACCTAAACGTACCGGTTTAAAATTATGCTGTTTTGCAAAAGCGATTTCTTGAGGCGAAAAATCGCCTTCGGGACCTATTAAGATAAGTAATTCTTGTCGCGGTTTCAGGGCATATTTTAAAGTTATTTTATCATCATCTGCTTCGCAATGAGCTATGTATTTGTTAGTATCTTTTTTAACAGTTTCTAATTCTATAAAATCTGTAAAAGCAGTTATCAAATTTAGCTTGGGTTTGTATGCCTTAATAGACTGCTTCATAGCACTAATAATAATTCGCTCATACCGTTCAGGTTTAATAACTTTTCGTTCGCTACGCTGGCAAAGTAAAGGAGTAATTTCTGAAATGCCTATCTCTGTTGCTTTTTCCAAAAACCATTCAAAACGCTCGTTTAATTTGGTAGGCGCAACAGCCAAATGTAGCGAATAGGGCAGGGATTCTTGTTTTTGTGCAGAAATAATATGTCCGGCAGATTTTTTTGTATCGGCAAAATCTAATTCAACGTTAAAAAAATAACCGTTTCCGTTGGTGGTGGTAATTAAATCTCCTTCCTTTTTCCGAAGTACTTTAACCAAATGCCTGCTTTCTTCTTTGCTAAAGGTTATTTCTTTAGAAGTATTGGTTAAGTTAGGGTGATAAAACAGTTGCATATTGCAATAAATGAATTTCTGCAAAGATATAAAAATGGGCTTCGCAATGATTTAAAAATAAAAAAGAAACTAATTTTTGTAATAGTTTGATTTTATTCTATCTATTTTTGCACCGTTTAACAGGTAAAATAAAAACGACTTTGAAAATCAAAAAGGTCTTTATTTCTTCTCTTTCAAATTCTGATAAAGAACAACTTTTTAATCTAATTAAAGAGTTTGATAAGATATCTTTGATGATTGGTAACGGAAAACGTAACGTGGTTAAAACCACATCTTTTAATGATGGTATCGTTAATATAAAATCGTTTAAAGTTCCAAATATTTTTAACAAAATTGTATATCGGTTTTTTAGAAAATCGAAAGCACAACGATCGTTTGAGTATGCTAATAAGCTCTTAACCTTGGGCATTAATACTCCCAAACCTCTTGCCTATTTTGAATATCTAAACCCACTATTTTTCGGAAAAAGTTTTTATGTTTCCAAACAACTGAAATACGATTTTTCAATACGTGAAATTATTGATAACGAGCAGTTTGAAGATGCAGAAAACATCATTAGGCAGTTTACCCGTTTTACCTTTAAATTACATGAAAAGGGAATAAATTTCTTAGATCATTCGCCCGGAAATACCTTAATAATAAAGGATGGAGATGTTTATCATTTTTATTTAATAGATTTAAATCGAATGAAATTCGGGAAGATGAATTTTAACAAGCGGATGAAAAATTTTGCAAAGTTATCTTCTAAAAAATTTATGAACAGTATCATTGCTAATGAATATGCAAAGCTATAC
>WFXA01000242.1 GCA_015490835.1 Flavobacteriaceae bacterium
GTAAATATGCAGGTTCCGGCTTCTTTTTCTCCCGCTAATGGGATACATCTAATGGTTGCTTTTGTTTCATTTTTTATTCGTTCTTCTGTCTCAGGTGTTCCATCCCAGTGTGCTAACACAAATCCTCCTTTGTTTTTTAACACTTCTTTAAACTCATTATAGGTAGCTACTTTGGTGGTGTGTTCTTTTCTATAATTTAAAGCTTTTTTCAATAAATTGGTTTGTATTTCTTGCATTAGTTTTTCTACTTTGCCTACAACTGCATCCATAGGTACAAATTCTTTTTCCAGTGTATCTCTTCTAGCAAGTTCTACCGTATTTTTTTCAATATCTTTAGGTCCAATCGCAATACGTACAGGTACTCCTTTTAACTCGTATTCGTTAAATTTCCAACCGGGTTTATGGGTATCTCTATTGTCAAACTTAACACGCAAACCTTTTTCTCTAAGCTCTTTTTGTAATTTTTCTGCCACTTCACTTACAGCGTCAAATTGTTCTTGACTTCTATAAATAGGAACAATTACCACTTGGTGAGGAGCTAAATTAGGAGGTAATACCAACCCGTTATCATCACTATGGGTCATAATTAATGCTCCCATCAACCGTGTAGAAACTCCCCAAGATGTTGCCCAAACATAATCTAACGTACCATCTTTTGCGGCAAATTTTACATCAAACGCTTTGGCGAAATTCTGTCCTAGAAAATGTGATGTTCCGGCTTGTAAGGCTTTTCCATCCTGCATTAGAGCTTCAATACAATAGGTTTCTAATGCGCCTGCAAAACGTTCACTTTCGGTTTTTACTCCTTTTATAACCGGAATTGCCATATAATTTTCGGCAAAATGAGCATATACTTCAAGCATTTTTTCGGCTTCTTCAACTGCTTCTTGGCGAGTAGCATGTGCGGTGTGTCCTTCTTGCCATAAAAATTCGGCAGTTCGCAAAAACAGACGCGTACGCATTTCCCAACGCACAACGTTTGCCCATTGATTAATAAGCAAAGGTAAATCGCGGTAGGATTGAATCCATTTTCGGTACGTATCCCAAATTATGGTTTCGGAAGTGGGGCGAACGATTAATTCTTCTTCCAATTTAGCATCGGGATCCACGATAACTCCTTTTCCGTTTGGGTCGTTTTTTAACCTGTAATGCGTAACAACAGCGCACTCTTTTGCAAATCCATCTACATGGCTAGCCTCCTTGCTAAAGTACGATTTAGGTATAAAAATAGGAAAATAGGCATTTACATGACCGGTTTCTTTAAACATCCTATCCAGTTCGGCTTGCATTCTTTCCCAAATCGCATATCCGTACGGCTTAATTACCATACAACCTCTTACTCCAGAGTTTTCGGCTAAATCGGCTTGGATAACCAACTCGTTATACCATTTTGAATAATCTTCACTTCGTTTTGTTAAATTCTTTGCCATAGTCTTGGGTTTGGCACAAATATTGTGTATTTTTATAAAAGATTTTGTTTCGGCAAAACTAACTATTTTTATACTGTTCAACAATTAAAATACCGTTGTTATGAAAACCTTTTCAAAAAAATTAACAAAAGCACCTTTAGTTCTGCTTCTGGGTGCAACAGCCTTGTTGCTAAATTCCTGTGCCAGCACTAGGAATACCGATTATAAATCGACAGACGGTATCTATGTTTCAGAAAATTCTGAAAATCAAGAAAAAGCTTCTACTAACAAAACCAGTTATTACAAAGAATACTTTAAGTCTAAAGAATTAGTTTATAAAGATGTTTTAAAAGATGATAACAAAAGTGCTATTTTTACTGATATAGATGCCTATAATACAGTCGAGACAACAGATGAAGACGGAAATATTATTATTGAAGAAAAAACCTATGATAATGAATATGAAGATGGATATGGTGCTTGGGGTAATAACACAGAAACAGTAGATATTAATATCTACACAGGAGGTTGGAACAACTGGGGTTGGGGAAATCCTTATTGGGGCTGGGGATGGAACAACTGGGGATGGAACAACTGGGGTTTTTATAATCCTTGGATTTACGGTGGCTGGTATAGCGGTTGGTTTGGTGGATGGAACCATTGGGGATGGAACCATTGGGGATGGAATAATTGGGGATGGAATAACCATCATTACTACAATAATTACGGGTATGCCTACCATAGAGGAAGAAGAAATTCAGGTATTTATGGAAACCGAACAGCCTACCGAAGCAATACACGAGGCAGAACAACCACTTCCAGAGGAAACAATCGCGGAAATTACTCTCGAAATGAAACGGTAAGAAGAGGACGAGGAAGAACTTATACAAGAGGAAATCCATCGCGTGTAAATAGAGGAAGAACCGGTAACTCAAGAGTAAACAGAGGAAATCACAATTCTAATAACCGAAGGAGCAGTGTAAACCGAAATCACTCTCGCTCTCGCTCCGGCAGTTTTAGAGGAGGATCTCGTTCCGGTAGTTTTAGAGGCGGTGCATCACGAGGTGGTGGCTTTAGAAGCGGTGGATCAAGAGGCGGCGGTCGCGGAAGACATTAAATCAAACAATTACATTAACATTTTAGACTCTTAAATAAATGAAAAGAATATATATTTTCTTACTCATCTTGGGCGGAATTGTGCCAAAAAGCAATGCACAAGACATCACAGATGCACTACGATACAGTACCGAAAACATTACCGGAACCGCTCGTTTTAATGCAGCGGGAGGTGCGTTTGGAACCTTAGGAGGTGACCTGTCTGCAATAGCAGTAAACCCGGCAGGTAGTGCCATATTTTTAAGAAATGATTCCTCCATATCATTTGATGTAAGTAATACAAAAAATGCCGCGTCTTATTTTAATACCCAAAGCAATGTAAATTATACCAACGCTAATTTTAATCAAGCCGGTTTTGTTTTTGTTTTTAATACGCAAAAACAAGATTCTGATTGGGACAAAATTGCTATTGGACTTAACTATGTTACTACACAAAATTTTGACCAAGACCTTTTTGTCAAAGGTATCGGAGACACTTCAATTGGAAATTTTTTCTTACAAAAAGCGCAAGGAGTTCCTTTAGATTTGCTTCAATTGCAAGGAGGCGAAACAATACCGGATTTATATAGTTATCTCGGAGAAAACTATGGCACCAACGAGCAAAATGCGTTTTTGGGTTATCAAGGATATATTTTTGACCCTGTTGAACCTGACAACCCTAATAATAACGTATATACTTCAAATATTGCTAATGGTACTTTTAACCAAGAGTATAGCTATATCACACGTGGTTTTAACGCCAAATATACTTTTAACTTTGCAACGCAATACAAAAAGAAATACTATTTTGGAATAAACTTAAACTCGCATAATGTTGATTATTCACAATTTTCTTTTTTAAGAGAAAGTAATAATAACACAGGGAGCACTATTAATTATGTAGGTTTTGAAAACCGGTTAAGTGTCTTAGGAAATGGTTTTTCGGCTCAAGCCGGAATTATTGCCAAAATAACTCCCGAGTTTAGAGTAAGTGCTACTTACACCACTCCAACTTGGTTAACCATTAGTGAAGAAACCACTCAGTTTTTGGAAACAGAAATAATAAACGGAACCAATACAGAATTTTTAACCATCAACCCAAGAACTGTCAATGTTTTTTATGATTACAGATTACAAACACCGGGAAAAATTGGAGCCGGAATAGCATATGTTTTCGGAAAACAAGGATTTATAACCATTGACTACGAGCATAAAGATTATTCCAATATCAAATTTACTCCTCAAACCAATAGTTATTTTGCTGTCCAAAATACACTTATAAACAATACTCTTCAAGCTGCTTCTACTGTACGTGTAGGCGGAGAATACAAATATGAGCGATGGAGTTTTAGAGGCGGATTTAGATTTGAAGAAAGTCCTTATAAGAATACCGATATATTAGGTAATACCACCGTTTTATCAACAGGATTGGGCTATGATTTTGGAACAATTTCTTTAGATTTATCTTATTCCATATTGTCTCAATCTCGTAACCAGCAGTTATACAACGTTGGTTTGACTTCTGCAACGACAATAGATTCTAACACAAATACCTTTGTTCTCACATTGGGTTATAACCTGTAAAAACTATTGCTAAGTAAAAAATCCCGATAACTATTTCGGGATTTTTTTATTTCAATTCCTTTTTAAAAACTAAAAAAATTGTTTGCTCCAACCGTAATAAATAATTATTTTTGCCAAGCATTTTTCGGGATGTGGCGCAGTCTGGTAGCGTATACGTCTGGGGGGCGTAGGGTCGCAGGTTCAAATCCTGTCATCCCGACAAGCACCATAAGCGATGTGAAAGCATCGCTTATTTATTTTACGAGCGTACAAAACTTGTTTTGTTAAGCGAAGAAAAATAAATAAGCAAGATACCAAAGGTATCGCTTATGGTATTTGCAAACAATGCGATGCAATAGGATTATCTAAATCCTAATTTCTATGTTAAGTGGAGTTTCTTCCACTTTAAATTTTGCATCTTCCCATTGTGGAGGTCCGTAAGATATAACGTTATTGGATGTTCCATACGCTTCAAGAGGCATCCCGTTTTGGTCAAAATCCATCCGGTTGTTATCATTTTTATCATGCAATACCAAAATACCATAGGTTCCGGGAAGTACATTATTAAACGTTACGGTAGCAATTCCGTCTTTAATTTCACTTTTTCCTTTTTGCAATGCATCCTTCAAAAAAGTATCTTTAGTGTGAAGTCCAATCAAGATATGTCCCCCACTACCTCTTAAATTAACAGTAACTGTAATTGTAGTACCTTTTTCAGCTCGGTCAGGTATATTTTGTCCAAAATTAAAAGTAGAAATTGCAACAAACAAGATTGATAGAATTGAGTTTTTCATTTTTAAAATATTTTATGGGTTATTAATTAGATACAAAGATGTTACATACCAATTGGTACAGCCAAAAAAACAAACCCAACTGTTGTATTTTAAAACCGAATTGTATTTGCCTAAAAAAATAGTATTTGTACCTTTGAACCCGATGATTTTTTCAAGCAAAATTCTTTCACAAACCATTACGCAGCTATGCAAAGCAAAAGAAATAACACAAGTAGTTATTTCTCCCGGCTCCAGAAATGCGCCGTTAACCATTGGTTTTATAAACGATTCTAATTTTAAATGCTATAGTGTTGTGGACGAACGTTGCGCCGGTTTTTTTGCTTTAGGAATAGCACAACAAACCGGTAAACCCGTAGCTTTGGTTTGTACTTCGGGAAGTGCCTTATTAAATTACTATCCGGCAATTGCCGAAGCATTTTACAGTACTATTCCGTTGGTGGTTTTATCGGCAGACAGACCCGAAAACTTACTTGAAATAGGCGACGGACAAACCATCAACCAAAAAAACGTATTTGCCAACCACATAGCTTATTCGGTAAATTGTAAAGAAGGTGAAACTTTTCAGAAAGAAAATGAAACCGAAATCAATAATGCGCTTAATACTGCGTTGGCACAGAAGTTACCCGTACACATCAATATTCCTTTTTCCGAACCGTTGTATGATACCGTTGAAAAGGCTTCAGTTTTTCCTGAAAATATTCCGATCAAGAAAAATGCCGAACCTTTTATCGATATGGATAAATGTATCAAGCAATGGAATTCCGCTAAAAAAAAGATGGTTTTGGTTGGTGTGCTACCTCCTCATAGTATTGAGCAAAAATGGATAAATTATCTATCATCAGACCCAAGCGTACTTGTTTTAACCGAGACTACTTCCAACTTACATCATACCAATTTTATTTATTCCATCGATACGTTAATAAATGGTTTAACCAATGAAGATTTTAAAAACTTGCAGCCCGATTTATTAGTAACCTTTGGAGGAATGGTGGTTTCAAAAAAAATTAAAACCTTTTTAAGAAACTATTCTCCAAAAAACCATTGGCATATCGATTCTCAAAAAGCCTACGACACGTATTTTGTTTTAAACAATCATATTAAACAAAACAGCAATCATTTTTTTACTGCTTTTTTGCCAAAAACATCTGGTACACAGAGCAACTATCAACAAACTTGGTTACACAATTTTAATTTAAAAAAACAAAAGCAGAGACAATTTGAAACCACTGTTACGTATTCCGATTTTTATGTGTTTTCAAAAATTTGTAAATCGCTTCCGAAACCTATTCAGTTGCAAATAGCTAATAGTGCTTCTATTAGATACATACAGCTTTTTAAACTAAACCCGAGAGTGCAAGTATATTGCAATCGTGGCACCAGTGGCATAGATGGTAGTACTTCTGCGTCTATTGGTGGTGCCGTTGCATCTGATTTGCCTACGATTTTTATCACCGGAGATTTGAGTTTTTTCTACGATAGTAATGCATTGTGGAACAATTACATCCCAAAGAATTTTAAAATAATTTTAATTAATAATTCGGGAGGCGGAATTTTTAGAATTATTGCAAAAAACAAGGATTCTGAACAATTTTCAACTTTTTTTGAAACCAAACATAACCTCACTGGCAAATATCTTTGTAAAATGTATGGTTTAAAATACAAAGAAATAAACTCTAAAAAAGATTTTGAAATAAAACTCCAATCTTTTTTTAACATAACAAACAAACCGGCTTTATTAGAAATAAAAACACCGGCAGCTCTAAACGATAAAGTACTAAGCGATTATTTTGTTGCCATTACTACCTCTATTTAGTAGCTTTTTTATTCTTAATAAATTGCATTCCCCAATGATAGGCTTCCTCTAACGAAGTAAATTCTTTAACAGGTTTTTTGATAAAATTACTTTCTAACGAAACCGTAGAAAACTTCTTTTTGTTTGGGTAAACAACTGCCAACGCTTTAAGGTTAGGAATCCTGTTCAAAAACTCATAATCGGTGGGAACCAATGAATAAGAATGTTTCCTGTGAGAAATATAGAAAAAAGGGGTTATTCCTACAATTTTTAATCCGTTAAACAAAAGAGAAAGTCCGTTTTTATAAGACAATGTGATTCCTTCAGCAAATTCGGCTACTACAAAATGTTTATAGAAAAAAACGGTAGCTATTTCATTTTTAATAACCTTTATTAATTTAACCTCATTCGGGAGTTGATGCTCTTTCACTGTAAATTATTAGGACGTGAATTTATAAAAAGTTTTTTTAATACAGAAAGATAAGTTTAAAAATACGCATCTTTGCATTATGATTTATATAGGACAAAAAAATACCCTGACTATTTTACGCCAAACAGACCCCGGTCTTTATCTCGGTGATGATGAAGACAATGTAATTTTATTACCAAATAAATACATCCCTGAGGATTTTAAAATTGGCGATAAACTTTCTGTTTTTGTGTATTTAGATCACGAAGAGCGTCCCGTTGCTACTACAATAGAGCCTTATATTAACTTAAATGAATTTGCCTATCTACGTTGCGAAGATGTTAACAAATACGGTGCTTTTTTAGATTGGGGACTTGAGAAACAACTTTTTGTGCCGTTTAAAGAGCAAGCCCGTCCTATGAAAGTAGGAAGATGGTATATTGTTTATCTTTATTTAGACGATAAAACAAACCGATTAGTAGCTTCAAGCAAAACCAATAAATTTTTAAATAACGAAAATCTTGATATAAAGGCGTTTGATGAAGTTTCAATTCTGGTTACGCACCTCACAGATAAAGGTGCCAATGTAATCATTAATGGCAAATACAAAGGGTTAATTTACTTAGAAGATATTTTTGAAGACATTCGCACGGGTGACAGACTCACTGCTTACATAAAAAAAATAAGACCCGACAATAAAATAGATGTAGTCTTACAAGCTCCGGGATATAAAAGCATAGAACCCAATGCGCAATTTATTTTGGATGAATTAAAAATTGCCGGAGGATTTTTACCTTTACATGACAAATCAAATCCCGATGCTATTAAAAATGAATTGGGGCTAAGCAAAAAAAGTTTTAAAAAAGCAATTGGAACACTCTATAAAAACAAACAAATACTTATAAAAGAAGACGGAATAGAATTAATATAATGTAATGTGAAAAAAACTTTGCCCATAAGTGCCGTTTGTATTACACTCAATGAAGAACGGTGGATTAAACGCTACATAGAAAGTCTTTGGTTTGCCGAAGAACTAATTATTGTAGATTCTTTTAGCACGGATAATACCGTTAAAATTGCTTCGGGTTATGAAAAAGTAACCGTTTTTCAACGAAAATTCGATAATTTTTCTGCCCAAAAAAACTTTGCACTCTCCAAAG
The DNA here is from genome assembly GCA_015490835.1 of Flavobacteriaceae bacterium. Taxonomy (GTDB): domain Bacteria; phylum Bacteroidota; class Bacteroidia; order Flavobacteriales; family Flavobacteriaceae; genus Marifrigoribacter. Next base: position 8,223 of record WFXA01000242.1, read on the forward strand.
CAAAAAACCAATGGGTGACTTTTTTTGATTTAGATGAAGAAATCTCTGAAGAACTTGCAAAAGAAATAATTAAAACATTTGAAGCCGCTCCAACAGAGATTGCCTTTTTGGTAAGACGAAACATTATTTTTATGGAAAAACCACTTAAATATAGTGGTTTTCAAACCGATTGGGTAGCTCGGTTTTTTAACAAAGATTTTTGCTCGTACAAAAATTTAGTTCATGAAACGCTGGAAGTAAACGGAAAAACCGGAAAATTAAAAACGCTTGTCCCGCACCATTCCTATAAAAGTTTTGACGACTATACAAACAAACTGTACAAATACAGTTCGTTACAAGCACAGATGCTTTTTGATAAAGGAAAAAAAGCAACCCTTTTGCATCTATTCTTTAGACCCGCATACCGGTTTTGGCACCAATACATCATAAGGTTGGGCATATTAGATGGAAAGGAAGGGTTTATCCTTGCTTATATTAATGCTTATTCGGTTTTTAGGCGGTATGTAAAATTGTATTTGTTACATAAAAAAATTGAATAAAAAAAGAACTCAAGATTTATTTTGTTTTGGGCGAAAAAGTTCACAAATTCACATCAATCTATTTGCTGTAAAACAAAGCTAAGATTTACAATATTATTTCGGTAAACTGTTTCTACCCATGCTTAATGAGTTAATAATACTTATCAACTCCATTGTTACATCGCAATAATTTTTTATCTATTGCCTCTTGCTGAATCAGGTCATTAACTGTTAAGTGCTTGCGAGAACGTATTTTGTGCCAAATATGATAAACAATTGCCGCATATCGTATTCGTTTTCCTTTTGTACCATGATTCAACATCCTAATAGCTAATTCTGAATCTTCCCTGCCCCATCCGGTCATTTCTTCGTTATATCCGTTTACAGCAATAAAATCATCACGCCAAAATGAAAAATTACAACCCCTAAATTTTTTTGAAAATGAATTTTCAGGTTTATAAAACGAGGCAAAAAAGGGGAAATGTAACGTACGAGTTCTTTTCTTAATTCCTTTCGAAAAAAAATTAAATTTAGTTTTCTTTGTCGAAAACAATTTAGACAAAAATTCTTTTTTTATAGACACCCTACTTCCATACAGATAACAGCCTTTTTCTGCAAAACGTTTATGATCTTTAACAAAACAAGGGTGTAAAATACAATCACCATCTACCTGAATAACATAATCGGCTTGGATTTTTACAATACTTTTATTCAATATTATTGATTTTTTAAAACCCGTATCCTTATGCCAAATATGAATAATAGGAATAGGAAATCTCGTTTTAAAACTATCTATCAACTTTCTTGTATCTTCTTTTGAACCGTCGTCGGCAATAATTAGTTCATCAGGAAGCTCAACCTGTTGCTGTACACTCAACAAAAATAATTCGAGTGCTTCTTTCCAATTATAAGTCGATACTAATAACGCTGTTTTCAAAAAATATTTTTTCCAAATATAGCTTTTTTACAGAAATAGAAAAGAAGCTCTTTTAAAATTAGTAAATTTGTTTTTTTTCAAACACACTATGGAAGAAATCATCATAAAAGCATTTACCATATTAAACAAAGGTGGAATCATACTCTACCCTACCGATACCGTTTGGGGAATTGGCTGTGATGCAACAAATTTTGAAGCTGTAGAAAAAATTTACAGTCTTAAAAATCGCCCGAAAAGTAAAGCTATGATTTGCTTGGTTAGTGATTTTAAAATGCTTAATAGATACATTGAAGAAATTCCGGAAGTAGCTTACGACATTCTAAAATATGCGACAAAACCTACAACCATTATTTATGACAGACCTTTAGGAATTGCTACAAACTTAATAGCTTCAGACAATACTTTAGCTTTTCGTGTGATTAAAGAAGGCTTTGCGCATCAGCTTATAAAGAAACTAAAACGTCCGTTAGTTTCTACATCTGCTAATGAATCGAACGCTAAAACACCTTCAAATTTTAACGAAATAGCTCCACATATTTTGCACGGTGTAGACTATGTAGTACCTTTGCAAGAATCTAAAAAAAACAATAAACCTTCAGCAATTATTAAATTAAAATCAAATGGAGAAGTAACTGTTATAAGAAAATAATGCTTCTATAATTTCCCTAACCAAAAATAAACTCATCTATCTAATAATTTGCAACCAAGTGAGTGCTACCCAAAAACATACAAACGCATTACAAAATGCCTTATTTAGAGTTATTACGAAAGCTTCAGAAAATTTAAATTTAAAAAGCTATGTAATAGGCGGATATGTACGCGATTATTTTTTAGAACGCGGAAATGCAAAAGACATAGATGTAGTAGCAATAGGAAGCGGAATTAAGTTAGCCACCGAAGTCTCAAAACTACTTCCTAATAAACCCAAAGTTTCTGTTTTTAAAAATTACGGAACCGCTATGCTAAAAACCAACGGAATTGAACTGGAATTTGTAGGAGCAAGAAAAGAATCGTATCAAAAAAACAGCAGAAATCCCATTGTAGAAAACGGAACCTTAGAAGACGACCAAAACCGAAGAGATTTTACTATAAACGCCTTGGCATTAAGTCTGAACGACGTTACTTTTGGCGAATTATTAGACCCCTTTAACGGCATACAAGACCTTCAAAACAAAGTTATTCGCACTCCTTTAAACCCCGATATTACGTATAGCGACGATCCCTTACGAATGATGCGTGCCATTCGGTTTGCAACGCAACTTCAATTTACTATTGAAGAAAAATCGTTACAAGCTATTACTAAAAATGCAGCGCGAATTAATATTATCTCCAAAGAACGAATTGTTGATGAATTACATAAAATTCTATCATCAAAAAAACCTTCTATCGGATTTGCTTTACTTCACAAAACCGGTTTATTGTCTTATATTTTACCCGAATTGGTTGCCTTACAAGGTGTCGAAGAAGTTGAAGGACAACGGCATAAAGACAACTTTTGGCATACTCTCGAAGTGGTCGATAATATTGCTCAAACCACAGATAACCTATGGCTTCGTTGGGCAGCACTACTTCACGATATTGGTAAAGCGCCCACCAAACGGTTTAACAAAAAACAAGGTTGGACTTTTCACGGACATGAGTTTGTAGGCTCAAAAATGGTTTACAAACTATTTAAACGACTTAAAATGCCACTTAACGACAAAATGAAATTTGTACAAAAAATGGTGTTGCTAAGTTCCAGACCCATTGTAATTGCTACCGACGTAACCGATAGCGCCGTTCGTAGATTGGTTTTTGATGCAGGCAATACTATAGACGAATTAATGACACTTTGCGAGGCAGATATAACCACTAAAAATGAAAAGCGCAAAAAAAAATATAAAGAAAACTTTAAACGTGTAAGAAAAAAAATTATCGAAGTAGAAGAGCGAGATCGCATCAGAAATTTTCAACCACCCGTTTCCGGCGAAGAAATTATGAAAACCTTTAACCTTAAACCTTCACGCGAAATAGGAATTATTAAAGAAACTATAAAAGAAGCCATATTAGACGGAAAAATACCGAATGAATACGAAGCAGCTAAAAAACTAATGCTCCAAAAAGGAAAAGAATTAGGTCTAACACCTATTATTAAATGAAAAAATTACTTTTAGAATCCGATCGATTGCTTATTCGTCCTTTTAAATTAGGAGACGAACAAGAAGTATTTGCATTTAGTTCAGATGAAACGGTTAACAAATATACAGGCGACAGCTTACGCACCACACTTGAAGAAGCAAAGAAAATTATCACCGATGTTTGGCTTCCCGATTATGCCAATTACAGATACGGAAGATTAGCCGTAATTTATAAACCCGATAACAAGATTATTGGTTTTAATGGTTTTAAATACCACCCCGAATTTAAATTTACCGATTTTGGATACCGCTTTTTATCTTCCCATTGGGGAAAAGGTATTGCTACCGAATCTTCAAAAATGATTTTAAAACACGGTTATCAAAACCTGCCTATCAATGAGGTACTAGGTTTTGTGATGGCGGAAAATCCTGCTTCTAGTAACGTTTTAAAAAAAATAGGATTTAAGTATAAAAAATTTGCCGGGTATCCCGGAGAAGGAGAAGAAAAAAAATACGAATGGTATTATCTAACAAGAAAAATGTATGAAGAAAGACAATAAAAAAGTGGTGTACTGGTTGCTAACCGGTTGCCTGCTAATTTTTATTATGGTTATCGTGGGTGGAATTACCCGATTAACGCATTCGGGGCTTTCAATTACCACCTATAAACTTATAGAAGGCACCTTACCTCCTATGAATGAAGTAGAATGGCAAGCAGCTTTTAACCATTACAAACAATTCCCTGAATATCAAAAAATTAACAATCATTTTACGCTTCAAGATTTTAAAGATATTTATTTTTGGGAATGGTTGCACCGATTTATTGGCAGAATGATTGGTGTGGTATTTATTATTCCTTTCCTTTACTTTCTAATAAAAAAACAACTTTCAAAAGCTACCATAAAAAAAGCTATCGTATTACTTGGGCTGGGAGCATTTCAAGGGTTTTTGGGCTGGTATATGGTAAAAAGCGGAATGATAGACCGCCCGGATGTTAGCCACTACCGGTTGGCAATGCACTTAATAACTGCCTTTTTAACTTTTAGTTATACCTTGTGGGTTGCACTCGATATTATCTATTCAAACTTCAGTAAGCCCGTTTCAAGTTTTAACTTAAAAACTTTATTAAAAATTACGTATTTGGTAGTGTTAATTCAAATAATTTGGGGTGCTTTTGTTGCCGGATTAGATGCCGGACTAATTCACAATTTTTGGCCTTTAATGAGTGAAGGCAAACTTATACACGAAACTGTTTTTATAGAGCAAAATCCCGTTTGGCGTAATTTTATAGAAGGAAAAAGCGGCGTGCAATTTGTACACCGGTATATAGCCTATCTTGTTGTAGGGTTAATTTTTACTATTTGGTATAAATCCGGAAAGATGCAACTCACCCCATCTCAAAAAAAAGGAATAAACCTACTTTTAATAATTGTGTTATTACAATTTACATTAGGCGTTTTAACACTTCTTTATCACGTACCTGTTGTGCTGGGAGTACTACACCAAGTAGGCGCTTTTTTATTATTGGCAACAATGACGTTTGTTGTACATCGGTTTCGATAAAAAACCCTAGATAACAAAAGACCTACTAGGTTTTAGAAACCTCGTAGGTCACAGATACGCTGTATTTTAAAACCTCCAAATTACTCTCCAAGTAAAGAAGCTATTTTGTTTTCGAGTGCTTTTCCGCGTAAGTTTTTAGCAATTATAACTCCGTTTTCATCCAATAAAAAAGTAGCCGGAATAGACCGAACATTGTACATTTTGGCGATAGGCTCATTCCAAAATTTCAAATTAGAAATATGGTTCCAAGTTAATTTATCATCCTCGATAGCTTTTATCCAACGATCTTTTTGTCCGTCTTTATCTAGCGAAACACTAATAATATTTAAGCCTTTATCGTGGTATTTATTATACACTTTTACCACATTCGGGTTTTCCATTCTACAAGGTTTACACCACGAAGCCCAAAAGTCGATAATAGTATATTTACCCATTGCTTCTTTTAACGAAAGCATTTTACCATCGGGAGTAGGTGCACTAAAATCGGGTGCTTTTTGACCCACTTCGGCTTTAGACATTGAAGATACTAATTCCTTAATATCTTTTACCATTGGAGAAGCCGCAATTTTAGGACTAAAATTAGCTATTATTTCATTGGCTTCAGTTGGTGTTACTGTTTTTTGAGAAATTAATTCAGAAAGTAACATCGCCGAAAATATACTGTTCGGATTGTTTTTTACAATTTCTTTTTTGTAATTTTTTTCTTCTGTTGCCAATGCCCTGTTTTCTTTTTGTATATTTGAAGCTAGCCCGTTATCTAAAGCCTGTCGTGCTTCTCTAAAACGTTTCATGTTTTCGGCACGTTTTTTACCAAACTCTTTCATTTTTTTTATATAAGAAGCATACAAAGCATTGTCTTCTCCACCTTCAACAAAAGAGGCTTGTACACTATCTTTGTAAATAGTTGCCTTTAAATCTTCGGTTCCCGGAAAGTACACCACATTTGCATTTAAACTTTTAATACTTAGATAGTTAATTACAGGACTTTCCTTTTTAAGTAATTTTGCTTCAAATTTTCCATTATTCACAAAAGCAGAATCCAGTAACACGGGTTCTGTCATTCCTCTTTCAATAGAGTAAATCATGATTTTTGTACCATCTTCAAGTCCCGAAGCATCCCCAATAATTTTATATTTATTTTCATCTTCTTGTGTACAAGAAAAAGTGGTTATTGCAACTAATAAAAGCATCAAGTATTTCATAACGAATTTGTATTATTGTTTTCGCAAAAATAAAGGATTTTTTGTGAAAATAAATTTAAAAGGAAATTTCTTTTTAGCACTCATAATTAAGTCACAATAGTTTACCTTTGGCGACGATAAAATCTATCATTTATTTTTATAATGAAAAACAACTTATTTATTGCGATTGAAGCTGCCATTGAAGCCGGAAATGTTATAATGAAAGTCTATGAAAATGATTTTGATGTCGATTTTAAAGACGATAAATCACCTTTAACCATAGCCGATAAAAAAGCAGGAGCGTTAATTAATGGTTATTTGGAAAAAACAAAAATCCCTATTATTAACGAAGAAAACAAACAACTCCCCTTCGAAATCCGAAAAAACTGGAAACAATGTTGGATAGTTGATCCACTAGACGGCACTAAAGAATTTATTAAACGCAATGGCGAATTTACCGTTAATATTGCATTGGTGAAGGAAAACAAACCCGTTATGGGTGTCATTTACGTACCGGTTAGCAGGGTATTATATTTTACCAACGATTCCGGTACAGAGGCGTATAAAGTAAAAGTCCCCGAGGATAACTTCACCATCCAATCACTAGAGAAAAATGCTGTCAAGTTGCAACCGGCTTCAAAAAAAGCGGAGACTTTAAAGATTGTTGGTAGTCGATCGCACCTTAACAGCGATACAAAATTATTTATTGAACAGCTGAAAAAAGAAAGTCAAGTTGAAATTGTCTCAAAAGGAAGTTCTTTAAAATTTTGTCTCATAGCTGAAGGAAATGCGCATATATACCCGCGTTTTGCTCCAACAATGGAATGGGATACTGCCGCCGGACAAGCTATTTGCCAAGCAGCAGGTGTAGATGTAATAGACAATAATACCGGTAAGCCGCTGTTGTATAACAAAGAAAATTTGTTAAATCCTTACTTTTTGGTTTCGGTTGTATAAAAAAGAATCACATATCCGCAGTATTTTAAAAGGCATTTCTTGGCGCATAATTGCTACTACAGATACGGTTATAGTAGTGCTTTTGGTTACTTCTTTTTTCGGAAAACCCAATCTGGAACATGCCTTATCTATTGGTTTTTTTGAGTTTTTTATAAAGCTATTTATATATTACATCCACGAGCGAATTTGGCAAAATTTTGGAAAAAAAGAAATTAGCGTTAAACAAACCATCTACAAATCTATTTCGTGGCGGTTTTTTGCAACAACAACCACCTTTATTATTTCCGGAGTTGTTTTAGAAAGTTTTAATGAAATTGCACTTTTTATCGCATTAACCGAGTTATTTACTAAATTTGCACTTTATTATTTCCACGAACGGTTATGGTTAAAAGTTCCGTTAGGAAAAATTAGAACGTATTTTTATAAATTACTAAAAAAATAATGCAAGAAAATGTCATCCCGCATACCTTTACCATTACGCAAGAAGAGCGCAGTAAACTAAAAAAGCATGCGTCTTTTTTATTATGGTTTACAGGCTTGTCCGGTTCGGGAAAATCTACTATTGCCAATGCCGTAGAAAAAGCATTATTCAATAAAGGAATACACACCTACACGCTGGATGGAGATAATGTACGTAAAGGACTTAATAACAACCTTAGTTTTACACCGGAAGACCGCACCGAAAACATAAGACGTATTGCCGAAGTTGCTAATTTAATGATCGATGCCGGTTTGGTGGTGTTAGCAGCTTTTGTTTCGCCTTATCAAAAAGACAGAGAAAATATTAAACACATAGTTGGTGCGGATAACTATATCGAAATTTTTATAAACACACCCATAGAAGAATGTGAAAAACGGGATGTAAAAGGGCTTTATGCAAAAGCAAGAAAGGGAGAAATTAAAAATTTTACCGGAATAAACGCTCCTTATGAAGCACCTGTAAACCCCGATATTGAAATTGACACAACACAAGTTTCTGTAGAAGAAGCAGTTTCAATAGTTTTATATAATATATCCCAAAAATTAAAAAATCTACCTGTCGGCAGACAGGCTCACCAACTCACCAACTCACCAACTCACCAACTCACCAACTCAAAAACCCAAAAACCCAAAAACTAAATGAGCAAGTATTATTTAAATTACCTAGATGAACTAGAAAGCGAAGCTATTTTTATTTTACGTGAGGTATGGGCGCAATTTCAAAATCCCGTTATCTTATTTTCGGGAGGAAAAGATTCTATCTTAGTAACCCATTTGGCAAAAAAAGCATTTTATCCGTCTAAAATTCCGTTTCCTTTACTACACATAGATACGGGACATAACTTTCCGGAAACAATCCAATTTAGAAATGATTTGATAAAAGAATTAGGAGCCGAATTAATAGTAGGCTCTGTTCAAAAATCGATTGATGACGGAAGAGTAGCCGAAGAAAAAGGGAAAAACGCTACCCGAAATGCGCTTCAAATAACCACATTATTAGATGCTATTGAGGAAAACAAAATAGACTGTGCCATAGGAGGCGGTCGCCGAGATGAAGAAAAAGCAAGAGCAAAAGAACGTTTTTTCTCGCACCGAGACGATTTCGGGCAATGGGATCCTAAAAACCAACGCCCCGAATTATGGAATTTACTTAACGGAAAACATTTTGAAGGCGAGCATTTTAGAGCATTCCCTATTAGTAATTGGACCGAAATGGATGTTTGGAACTACATTTTAAGAGAAAACATTAAAATTCCGTCGCTGTACATTGCTCACCAACGAAAAGTAGTTTGGCGAAACGATTCGTGGATTCCGGTTTCCGAACATTTAAAGCTGGAAGAAGGAGAAGAAATAGTTACTAAAAAAATACGCTTTAGAACCCTTGGCGATATTACCATTACCGGAGGAATAGAAAGCGATGCCGATACACTAGAAAAAATTGTTGCCGAAGTTGCCGCTATGAAACAAACCGAACGAGGAAACAGAACCGACGACAAACGAAGCGAAACCGCAATGGAAGACCGTAAAAAACAGGGGTACTTTTAATACTGAACTTGTTTCAGTATATTATGAATGAAAACTTAATACTGAACTTGTTTCAGTATCTTATGAATGAAAACTTAATGTTGAATAGAACTTGTTTCAGTATATTTACGGGATTAACTAAAACATGAAAAAAGGTTACACTTATATACTTAGTAATAAAAACAGAACAGTATTGTATGTAGGAATGACAGCAAATATTTATAAAAGAATAAAACAACACAAAGGAACTAAAGGCTCTGTATTTACAAAGCGTTATAATGTAAATGAATTATTATATTTTGAAGAATTCACAAACATTGTTGATGCAATAGCCAGAGAAAAGCAACTGAAAAATTGGCATAAAGACTGGAAATGGAACTTGATAAAAAAAGTAAATCCTGAATTAAAAGAATTGATTTTGGAAAAAAAAGATTAATTTATTAATTACAACATTATTATTAAAAAATTTTGAAACAAGTTCAGAATGACGGAATTGAAAATCTTAACTAAAATATAAATCAAAAACTCACAAACTCACAAACTCACAAACTCACAAACTCACAAACTCACTACCTCAAAATGCAAATAGATAAAAACCAATTATTACGATTTACAACCGCCGGAAGCGTTGACGACGGGAAAAGCACACTTATAGGAAGATTGTTATACGACAGTAAAGCTATTTTTGAAGACCAACTGCAAGCCGTAAGTAGTACCAGCAAGAAAAAAGGACATAACGGAATCGATTTGGCATTGTTTACAGATGGTTTAAAAGACGAACGTGAACAAGGAATTACCATAGATGTTGCATATCGATATTTTACCACTCCAAAACGAAAATTTATTATTGCCGACACACCCGGACACATACAATATACCCGAAACATGGTAACCGGAGCCTCCACTGCAAATGCTGCCATTATTTTGATTGATGCAAGAAACGGAGTAATAGAGCAAACCAAACGCCACGCTTTTATCGCTTCCTTACTACAAATCCCTCACATTATTGTATGTGTTAATAAAATGGATTTGGTAGGTTATAAAGAAGAAGTTTATGAAGATATCGTACATCAATTTGAAGAATTTTCATCCAAATTATACGTAAAAGACGTTCGGTTTATACCCATTAGCGCTTTAAAAGGTGACAATGTAGTTAACCGATCTGAAAACATGCCTTGGTTTCAAGGAGCACCGTTATTACACACACTGGAACATTTGCACATTAGTAGTGATGTAAATAAACTGGATGCCCGTTTTCCGGTGCAAACCGTATTGCGCCCCCAACGAGAAAGATTTATAGATTACAGAGGTTATGCCGGACGAATTGCCAGCGGCATATTTAGACCCGGAGATGAAATAACCGTTCTCCCTTCCGGATTTACCTCTACTATAAAATCTATTGATTTTGATGGAAAAGAATTAGAAGAAGCATTTGCACCAATGTCTGTTTCAATCACTTTAAATGATGATATCGATATCAGCCGTGGCGATATGTTGGTTAAAACAGCCAATCAACCCGAAACCGTTCAAGAATTTGACACCATGCTTTGTTGGTTACATAACAATCCTGCTCGACCCAGAGCAAAATATACCATTATGCACACTACCAACGAACAAAAGGCTATGATAAAGGATATTCATTACAAAATAGACATTAACACCTATGCCAGAAACGAAGAAGACAAAGATTTACAAATGAATGATATTGCTAAAGTAAAAATTAGAACCACCAGACCACTAATGATTGATGAATACAGAGACAATCGTACAACAGGCAGTTTTATTTTAATTGATGATGCAACACATGAAACGGTGGCTGCCGGGATGATAATGTAAATATGATAACCTTTTCAGGAAATAAAGCTAAGTGGTATCGGTTTTTATTGAAATTTAAAAACCTAAAAGATAATTCGGGAATATATATTGGTAGAGGTTCTAGGATTGCTAATAACACAACCATTGATAATGGAACCCGTTTTAATGGAAAAGTAATCATCAAGGGAAAAGGAACTTGTATGATTGGAAAATATGTAGCTGCAGGAGACCAAATTAAAATAATAACTTCCAATCATGAAACATCCTCTGTAATATTGCAGTATGCATTGTCAAAAAAAATAGGCATAACCCCTGAAGTAGGAGAAAAAATTAATGTAACCGTTGGTCATAATGTCTGGGTGGGCGATAATGTTTTAATCTTGCCTGGAGTTACAGTAGGAGATAATTCTATAATAGGGGCTGGGAGTGTTGTTACAAAAAATGTTGAGCCTTATGCTATCGTTGCCGGTAATCCGGCTAAATTTATTAGATACCGTTTTTCCCCAGAAAAAATCAAAAAACTTGAACAATTAGAATGGCATAACTGGTCTAAAGAAAAAATGAAACAAAACATACAACTTCTTAAATAATTAATAACAAAGACAACTTGTGTCCAAATTTTTAAAAATTTTTTCTAAGCAAGATATAAAATTTGCTGCAATTGGTAGTCTTGCTATTAAGTTCGGCTCTGCATTTTTTGCTTTTATAAATAGTATCATATTAGCCCGAACCATGGGTAAGGAAAATTTTGGATATTATATTTTAGCTTATTCAACAATCCTTATATTATCTGTTCCTGTTAATATGGGACTCCCCATGCTTTTAACCAGGTATATTTCAAAATATAAAGTAGCAAATAAATTACAGGAGATAAAAGGTATTTTTATCATTTCACATAAGTATGTTTTTTTTACTACTATTATTGTCTATCTCCTTGCTTTTTCTTCCTACTTTATATGGTGGAATAAGTATAATCCTGTGTTGGTTAATACACTCATATATGGATTTATCTTATTACCTTTATTAGCCTTTGGTTCTCTTCGTGCCGCAACACTTAGAGGACTTAAATTTGTAATTTTAGCTGAACTTCCAGAGACTTTTCTACGAAATATTTTCTTTACCATTTTATTGTTATTTAGTTATACTTTACAAATAAAAATTACCCCTCAATTGGCTATGATTTTTCAGATAATTGTAACTACTTTAGGGTTTGCGATTGGTTTTCTTTTTCTTTGGAAGAAATTACTCGCCACAATCAAACAACATAAACC
>WFXA01000243.1 GCA_015490835.1 Flavobacteriaceae bacterium
GAATAGTATTAAATCTAAAAAAGTACCTGTAAATACTACCATTTCAGTAAATTATAAAGCCGGATATAAAAATTCGAGTAAACCTACTGTTACACCCGATTCGGTTTTAGTATCGGCTTCCGGAAAAATAATTGATACCTTAAAACAGGTTTCTACACAAGTGTTAAAAATTGATGAGGTAAACCAAAAGGTAGAGGAGTTTGTGCCAATTGCTATCCCTAAAGGAATAACCGACATTACGGTTTCTCCACAACGTGTAAAAGTTACCATACCTGTTGAAGAAATTGTACAAAAAACCATTGAAGTACCTGTAAAACTAAAACACTTGCCTGTAGGAATGCGTGTTAAAATAGTTCCCGAAATGGTGTCGGTAACCTATACAACAACAGTTTCAAATTTTAATAAAATAGCTAAAGAGGACTTTGAGGTTAGTACCGATTATAAAAGGCGAACAAAAGACGGGACATCGTTACCTATTCTTTTAGACAATAAACCCAAAACAGCTTTTGATGTAACTATTGAGCCAACTATCATTAATTTGTTAATAGTAAATAAATAATTATGTTGGTAGTAGGTTTAACCGGAGGAATAGGAAGTGGAAAAACAACCGTTGCTTCTATGTTTAAACAGCAAGGGGTTCCAGTTTATATTGCCGATATTGAAGCAAAAAAGCTCACAAATAAATCTAAAATCATTCACCGAAAATTAACAGCTTTACTGGGTGATAAAACGTACAAGAACGGAACACTCAATAAAAAATATGTTGCAAAAAAGATATTTTCAAACCCTGAATTATTGGCACAGGTAAATGCAATTATTCATCCAAAGGTTGCGCAACATTTTAAACGTTGGCTAAAAAAACAAAAAGGAGCTTATGTAATTAAGGAAGCCGCCATACTTTTTGAAAGCGGAAGTTATAAAAATTGTGATAAAATTATTTTGGTTACTGCCCCTAAAGAGGAACGAATCAAGCGTGTTATGCAACGCGACAATTCTTCAAGAGATGAGGTATTAGAACGCATGAAAAACCAGTGGAATGATGAAAAAAAACAAAAACTTGCCGATTTTATTATTGAAAATGTTAATTTGAAATCTACTCAAGAAAAAGTTTTAGAAATTCATACTATTTTATCTAAAATATAGTTTTTCTTCAAATTTGTTAACATTTGGTTAAAAGCCAATGGCTCTAAATGTTAAAATAGTATTTTTGATTTATGAACAAAAAGCTTTTTGTATTACTTATCGTGTTTATGACGCTTTCCCTTGTGGGGATTATTTTTGTTCAAGGATATTGGATTTATAATTCGTATAAAACAAAAGAAGATCAGTTTACACTTAACGTAAAGCAGTTGTTGGTTGAAACATCTAAAGAATTGCAATTGCGAGAAACCGAATACTATTACTCTTTATTTAATAAGGCATTAGATAGTGTAGACTCACCCGATAATGAGCGTGTTTCTGAGATATTTTATGCCATTACCAACGATAGAAATAACGAAACCTATATTTTTTCGGACCGCGTGATAGAAGAAGGATATAAATTATCTTCAAGTATTTTAGATTTAGAAATAGATTCCATTCAACTTAAAAAATTATTTAATCAAAAAACCACAACCCGAATTATTAAAGGAATTGACGGTGGACTAAATATAGAAACCACCACGAAAAATTTTAGCCGTTTAAAAGACTATGAGGTTAAACAGTTTGAAAATGCATTTAAGAATATTTCTTCAAAAAAACCCATTCATAAACGAGTAAATAAAGATGTGGCTAAAAAGCTTATTAGAAAAAAACTTAAAGAAAGAGGGCTTAACATGCACTTTGAGTTTGCAATTTACAGCAATAACCTTGCAACAAAAGTTAAATCTCGCAACTTTCAATTAGACCCAAAAACCACTTACGCAGTACCTATATTTGTTAATAAAGATTTAAATATGGGCTACACACTTTATGTAAATTTTGTAGATAAAGATAAATATGTGCTTAGCTCTATTTTGGCAATGGCAATTTTGTCGTTTGTATTTACCTTTATTATTTTATTTACTTATGCCAGTGCATTATACCAACTTTTACGACAGCGTAAGATTTCGCAAATAAAAACCGACTTTATTAATAACATGACGCACGAATTTAAAACACCAATTGCTACAATAAATCTTGCTCTTGATGCTTTAAATAACCCGAAAGTTTCTGAAAATAAAGAATTTATTAAAAGGTATCACCAGATGATACGAGAAGAAAACAAACGGATGCATGCTCAAGTAGAAAATGTTTTACGTATTTCTAAGTTGGAAAAAAATGAACTTAATCTTCCAAAAGAACCTATTGACTTACACGGAATAATTGAAGATGCGATGTCTCATGTAAGCCTTATTGTTGAAGACAGAGGCGGTTATATAAACACATCGTTTAATGCAGATTATACGATAATAAACGGTAACGAACTGCATCTTACTAATGTGTTGGTTAATATTCTCGATAATGCGATAAAATATTCAAAAGAGGCACCAAAAATTACTATTTCTACAAAAAATGAAAAAGATTTTATTGTAGTTTCGATTTCAGACCAAGGTATAGGAATGAGCAAAACGGCACAAAAACAAATATTCGAAAAATTTTATAGAGAGCACACAGGAGATATTCATAACGTTAAAGGTCACGGACTTGGCTTAGCATACGTAAAAAAAATATTAGACTACCACCATGCTAAAATAGCTGTAGAAAGTGAAAAAGATAAAGGAACAACAATAACTATTAAATTTCAACTAATAAAATAAAACACCTATGGAAACAGAAAACAAAAAAATTCTACTAGTAGAAGACGATCCTAATTTTGGGACGGTACTAAAAGATTATTTAGCGATGAATGACTATGATGTTACTCATGCAAAAAACGGAATGGAAGGCTTTGAAAAGTTTAAGCGCGGAAATTATGACCTGTGTATTTTAGACGTGATGATGCCTTATAAAGATGGTTTTACACTTGCCAAAGAAATACGCGAAAAAGATAGCGAAATACCCATTATTTTTCTTACCGCCAAAGCGTTAAAAGAAGATGTTTTAAAAGGCTACAAGGTAGGAGCAGACGATTATTTAAACAAACCATTTGACAGCGAAGTACTTTTAATGAAAATTAAAGCCATTATAAACCGAAAATCTCAAGACTCTGTTGCAGATAGTAAAGAGTTTGAATTTAAAATTGGTGAATTCTTTTTAAACTCAAAACTTCGATTTTTGTCATATAAAGATGAAAAACCCGTAAAACTTTCGCCAAAAGAAAACGAATTATTACGCTTGTTGGCTTTGCATAAAAACGATTTAATGCCTCGAGAACTGGCACTAAAAAAAATATGGCGAGAAGAAAATTATTTTACGTCTCGAAGTATGGATGTGTATATTGCAAAACTTAGAAAATACTTAAGTAAAGATTCCGGTGTCGAAATTGTAAATATTCATGGCGAAGGATTTAGACTAATTGTAAAAGACGAAGTAGAAATGTAACTGTAAAAAGTTAGTTAGAGGTGATTTTTTTACGAATAAATTCAATGATTTTATCAGTTTTTTCATCGTACTGAAACCACTGTATTTCTTTGTTTTTTCTAAACCAAGTGCCTTGACGTTTGGCAAATCGGCGTGTGTTTTTTTTAATTTCAAAAACAGCTTCTTCCAACGTTGTTTTTTCTTCAACGTAAGCAAATAACTCTTTGTAGCCCACTGTTTGTAATGCATTTAGGTGTTTAAAGGGTAGGAGGGTCTTCACCTCTTCAACCAACCCTTCTTTTAACATACAATCAACTCGTTTATTAATTCTTTGGTACAAAACAGGTCTTTCGGCTTGTAAGCCTAAATACAATGTACTAAAGAATCTAGTTTTCTTTTTTTTATTTAAAAATGAGGAATAAGGTTGCTCGGAAGCTCGATACACTTCAATTGCTCGTATTAATCTGTGTGGGTTATCTTTATCTACTTTCTGAAAATACACAGAGTCTATACGTTGTAATTCTTCTTGCAAAAAAGTAATTCCTTTTTCATTAAATTGCTCGTTTAGTTCATGTCTTATTTCTTTTGGTACATCGGGGAAATAATCCAACCCTTTTACAACCGCATCTATATACAAACCAGATCCTCCTGCTAAAACAACTACTTGGTTTTTTGTAAAAAGAGTAGTTAAAAGTTGCAAGGCTTCTTTTTCGAAATCTCCTACCGAAAAAGTTTCAGTTATGCTTTTATGTTGTATAAAATGGTGAGGAACTGCTTGTAATTCAGATCGGGAAGGTACGGCTGTACCAATGGTCATTTCTTTATAAAATTGTCTCGAATCTGCAGAAACAATTTGGGTGTTAAAAGCTTTTGCAATGGCAATGGCAAGTTTTGTTTTTCCTATGGCAGTCGCACCAACTACACAAATAAGAAGCGGCTTTTGTTTGTTCATTTCTATTCTTTAAAATGAAGTGTAGCTCCGCAATTATAACAATACTTGGCATCATCTGGATGTCCCGAAGCCAAACAATTGGAACAAACTTGTGAGTTTACATGAATATCTTCCAATTCTTTTTTTGTGTATTCGGCGGTTACAATTCCTGTAGGTACAGCAATAATTCCGTATCCCATAATCATAATTATAGCAGCAATAAATTGTCCAAACGGAGTAACCGGAGCAATATCGCCATAACCTACTGTGGTTAGCGTAACAATTGCCCAATAAACACTTCTCGGAATACTTGTAAATCCGCTACCTGAATCTCCTTCAACTAAATACATTACCGTTCCCAAAATGATAGAAAGTATAAAAACAGCAAATAGAAATACCGCGATTTTAGGACGACTGGCTTTTAACGATTTCATAAGTTTGTTAGACTCACCTATAAATCTAGCCAATTTTAAGACTCTAAAAATGCGTAACAAACGCAATGCTCGTAATGCTACTAATGCATGGGAACCTACAACGAAAAGTGATAGATACTTAGGTATGGTTGATAACAAATCGATGACCCCGTAATAACTAAAAATATATTCTTTGGGTTTTTTTATAGAAATGATACGCAAAATATATTCAATAGTAAAAAGGATGGTTACCGTCCACTCTGCGTAGTTTAAAAACGCACCGTGTTTTTGGGCAAATTCAGAAACACTATCTAGCATTACCAATACAATACTACCTAAAATTAAAATAAGTAAAATAATGTCAAAAAGCTTTCCTTCGGGGGTGTCTGCTTCGTAAATAATTTCGTGTAAGCGTGATTGCCAGGTATGTTCTTTTTTTTCTTTTCGCAATTGAAATAGATTTTATTCGAAACCAAAAATACGGAAGTTTTATGATATTTTTGTTTCTTCTTCTAAATGAATAATTTTATACACCTTATTTTTACGTAAATAGTTATGCAAAATATGTTGCGTATCTCTATCTGAAGA